>JABMNK010000020.1 GCA_013204595.1 Flammeovirgaceae bacterium | reverse complement strand
TTCAACTCCAGTACTTTGGATGATGCGGCGCATGATATTGATGGCGGCGTCGTGGCCGTCAAAAAGAGAAGCGGCGGTAACGATACGTATTTTATGCTTCGGTAGGTACGGTTTGGATTGCTGCATCGTTAAAATGACTCAGATTTTACCCTGTAAATTTACAGAATTCATACCAAAAGATATTTTTTAATTGTAATTTTTCAATCTAATAGGCCTTCACAAATACCCAACTCACAGATGCTCATAAGCTTAGCGAGAAGCGCGCTTGGCCAGTACCGTACGCATGCTTATGATTTCTTGCAAAATTTCTGGAACCCTGCGGTAATCTATGGGCAACTTTGAGTGGATTCGCATCAAACAACCCTTACAGCAGTTATTGAACTAAGGTTTTTTCTTAACGCTGGCAATCAAGAGGTCGTCGGTTCAAGCCGATCTTCTCCACATTGAAAAAAACCTACTTACATCATTTGTAGGTGTTTTTTTTGTTAACAGATTATACTTATTTGTTGCAAGTTTCAGTTTTTGTATAGCCATAATGAGCAATCTTCCAATCCTCGTCCCTTACCAGGTAAAACAAATCAACTCCACAATGCGAAAATTAACCATTAATATAAAAATCATATGGTGCCCAAACAGACGCAATATTACCTTCAGTTATAACAACTGCATCCCAATACCGCTCTCTGTAAACTGTGGAGTCATTACCTATTACTATCCTTGAGATACTTTCATCATTATTAAATACGGCAGTTTTAGCCTGTCCTTTTTTGTCAACGGTTGTTATAATCTTATTTATTCCGCTATAAAGAACTTCATCAAAAATACTTTTACTTCTGGTGTTTACGGCGAGCATAAAACGGTCAATAATTTTCAAAATTTCAGTTTTCTCCCCTTCCAGTGCATAGTTGCCAAATGGTACCGATAAGTAATCAAGTGGTGGATCATTTGATATCGATTGTGAAAAAGATAAATTGGTTAATGCCAAAAAAACTACTAGACTAAGATTTTTCATTTGATTTATATACTAGGGTAATCGTTAAGTAAAGGTAATCATTCAACCGAGAGAACTCAAGCGCCGTAAAAGGGAACTCTAGACAACCGCAGGCACTTAGAAATGTTTATTTCGACAACTACCACTTTTCATATTTCTTAGAGAAAGAACCTTAAAATAATCATTTGCATATGGCTTTACACGGTTTGAAAAAAGATTAAGATTAGGGATTATTTGACTAGTAAACTCTGAGTATAATCAGGCACAGGAACCCATCTATTCCGTTTGTATTTGACTTTTTTTCCATCTAAATGAACCGTTTTTACTATATAATCGAAACAGCAGGACCACGGATTTTACCTCCCATAATAGTGCCATCTCATAGGAGATTAGGCTTATTTGTCTAAAATAATATAGTTGGCTAGATTACTCCTTCTTTAAATGGCTTAAATAAATGAAAAAATTTAGCAAGATTTTTTTCAGTATCCTCCTCATGATTTGCCTCCTCGGATGCATCGCATGGTTTGGATTTTTAAAACCAAAACCACTAGCCATCTCAGTCGAAGACCGTACGCGTATTGCCCTCATGCCACTCCCCGCATCACTAAAACTAACTGATGGTCGTTTCTTAATTGATGTGGATTTTGGCCATACGTTTCAAACGGGTTCTTCTGCGAAGTTGCAAAAGGCACTTCATCGATTCTATAAAAAACTAGCAGGAGCCACGCAGTTGCGTTTTACTAAAACCAACCAGACCGCCCTTGTTATTAACTGTGCAAATTTCTCTACCCAACCGCCATCACTTGAGGACCCAGAATCTTACGAGCTCACCATTGATGAGAATGGCATTGAACTTTCTGCTACTTCAGAAATAGGGATTTTGTATGGTTTAGAATCCTTGTGGCAATTGGTCGCACAAGTCGATGGTCAATGGCAGCTTCCCACCGCTGAAATCACCGACCAACCCCGCTATCCTTGGCGTGGATTAATGATTGACGTCAGCCGACATTGGATTACAAAAGAAGCCATTTTGCGTAACCTCGACGCTATGGCTGCATTTAAAATGAATGTCTTTCATTGGCATTTAACTGATTTTCAAGGCTTCAGGATAGAATCAAAAGTTTTTCCAAAACTACATGAATTGGGCTCGGAAGGCGATTATTACTCCCAGCAAGAAGTCAAGGAAATCATTGATTACGCAAGTGATCGAGGCATAAGAGTCATTCCCGAATTTGACATTCCAGGACATTCCACCTCTTGGCTGATTGGTTATCCAGTATTGGCCAGCGGCAAAGGGCCATACACATTAGCTGATAAATACAGCATTGGAACGCCCATTATGGATCCTACCAAAGAAGAAGTCTATGAATTTTTAGACCAATTTATTGGTGAAATGGCCACACTCTTTCCCGATAAATACTTACACATTGGGGGGGATGAAGTCATGACCACCGAATGGGAGCAAAACGAATCCATACAAGAATTTATGCTTCATAATGGAATACAAGATTACCATGAACTTCAATCAAGATTCAATATCCGCATAAACGAAATATTGAAAAAACATGGTAAAAAAATGATGGGTTGGGACGAAATCATTCATCCTGATTTACCCGAAGAAGAGATCCTGATTCAATCTTGGAGAAATCAAAAAAATCTTTGGTCCGCTGCTCGAAATAATCATAAATCCGTTCTTTCTGCAGGATATTATTTGGATCATAAAAGATCCGCAGGTTTTCACTATTCAGTGGATCCGTTGGTCATTCCTGGTGCCGTGACCATAACCGTTGATCCCAATAACTGGAGCAGCTGGTACTGTCAACTTGAAGTGAAATCTATGGATGTCAAGCTAGATGGGCATTTTTATTTTTTTGGCCAAGGTGATGATTTAAGGGGCATCTCTAGTTTCATGGCAACTGCAAATGGATTTGAAAAAGTCATCATTGAAGCAGATAGTTCCTTCAATTTTGAATTAGAGGGCCCTGTAGGTAAAATTAATTATCATCTAAAGATCTCAGGTGATTCCATAATGGGCCAAGCCAGTATGTCTATTATCAAAATCGATATTAAGGGCATTCGAGACGGCGGCAGTGATCTGGCTTCAGGACAACCTTTACCTAGCTTTGATAAAATCGAACCCCTCACCACGGAGCAAGCAGCCAACATCTTAGGCGGCGAGGCCTGTATGTGGTCTGAAATGGTCAGTGATCAGACTCTTGAATCCAGAGCTTGGCCACGCGCGGCGGCCATTGCAGAAAAATTATGGAGTCCTCAAGCATTGACTACAGATGAAAAAGACATGTACCGAAGATTAATTGTGCAGGACACTCAATTAATTGCGCTGGGATTGAAGCACCATGCTGGCCCTGATGCCATTTTACAGGGACTTGCACCAAAAACTGATTTTGCTGCTTTGAAGATTCTGGTAAGTCTGTTACAAGAAGATCTATTCTTTAACAGAATGGAACTATATAAGCCCTATCTAAATACCCATGATCCTTTGGATAGAATCGTAGATGCATCGCAACCTGAAAGTTATATTGGTTATGAATTTAATCAATTGGTTGATCTGTGGTTAGAAACAAAAAATCCAGAGATTCAAGAACGAATTGAAACTAGCCTAACGCAATGGTCAATAATTGAGAAGGAATTGAAGAATACGTTTAACCAATCCCCCCTACTCAACGAAGTCGAACCACACGCCATTCATCTTTCGCAACTCTCTCAATTGGCTCTAGGGGCTATAAATGGTTCTGTCTTTGCTCAAAACCCTGAAATATTAATCGATACTTTGTTCGCAAATAGTTCAAAAAGTTATGGTGCGACACTCCTTTCTGTAGAAAGCGGACTAAAAAAAATAGTGCAAAACGGCTTTAAACTAGAACAAAAAGATTGATTGAGAGACGTTACCCCCATGACAGCATTACCTATGTTGCAGGGACGAATAAAAAGCCCCTCGATGTAAAGGGCTTTTTATTTTTTTAGATTGAATCCATTGACTTCTCCAATGGTCACACTATGAGTTATTTCATTAAAGCCGTAATCTCAGCAATCATTTTTCTCGCATTACTAGCTGCTGGATAGTTGTCCAATGCCATTTGATAGTGCAACAACGAATTTTCATTGTCCTTATTATTAAAATAATACTCTCCCATAGAGTCATGAGAATTATACCCCTCTGGACGATTCTGACAATACCTTTCAAAATATTCCTTGGCTTTGTCCATGTTTCCATTTTTCATGTAGAAATATCCCAAATTATTCAACACTGCACCGTAGTTTCTACCTTCACTTTTGAAATCTTCCAACATTTTGAGCAACGCATCTTCTGCTCCTTCTTCCGCTGTCATCCCAAAAGTGTACCAGTACCTCATGAATCCCCCTCTAGGTTCATTTTCGAACATTTTTTTCCAAATCATATGATTGTCAGCACCTAAAACTTGCCTCTTTCCTTTTTCGTTTTTTTCGTCCAAAAGGGAAACAAATAATTTTGAATTTGCATTTTTATTCGCGACCAAGGTTTGGGCGCTTGCATAATGTAATTCCTGATTTTCAGAATTTGCATTAGAGAATTGGGCCAACATGACATGTGGTCCAAACAAGGTGCTGTCAAGCTGTATGGCTGCTTCAAAAAATACAAATGCCTTGTCAAATTCAACATTCATAATATGTTCCATTCCGCGACGTACCATTTCATTTGCTAGCTCATTGGTACCAAACCATTCTATATAAAGACTAGGTGCTTCTGCCTCCGGCGCTTGCGCTTCGGGTTGTTTTTGATCGCAAGAAGTTAGAATTAAGCTAATAAAAAATAAATAAAATAAATTTTTCATGTGATTTTAATTAAGTTAATAATTGGTTGTTATTATTAAATAATAAACCAATAAAGAGATTGAATCACTCGCTTTAGGTATCATAAATTTTGAAAACAGTAAGGAATTACGGCAAATTCATCTCTATAGTTGGCTCAGCTAATATACTAAACAATTAAATATTCAATCAAAGTGGTCTTGAGTAAGACCAAAATATAAGGAATACCCACCAAATAAATAAATATTAAAAGGGCACGATTCACGAAAAAATGGCGCGCCCAATAGAGATTAAAAAAATTATGAATAAATTGATTTTTGTAATTTGAGTGATCGACAAAATAACTTGATGTCTTGGTCTCTACATTCTGTTTAAAATGCATCTTTAAACATAAAATATAAAAAAGTCAAGGATGCTACCTTCTTGAAAGTTTAATCTTTGTAAGGTATCCATTATTTTTTAACTGTCACATTGAAAAAATTATCATTTGCCAATTACAAACAAAAATGATCTCTATGCAGCTTCCAGATAAGTTATTGATAAAAAGTTTAACCCTACTCATTTACAGTGCCTGCTGGCTCAGCTGTACGCAAAAAAGTAGTCCTGTCGAAAACAATTCACTGCTCGTTTCACCCAGTAGTCTTCCCTTCACCATACTCCCCTTGACAGGATTAGAAGCTTTCACAGCTTCGGCCGATAATTGGCAAATCGCGGGGCGGGTGACCTCAGACTTCACAAAAACGTTAGATATTTCCGTTGAAAAAGGAATTGGGGTTTTGGCGAATGTAACAACTCATGAAAATTCAAGCAATATTTATTCCAATTTTGAGCATGGCGACATTGAATTGGATATTGAATTTATGATGCCAAAAGGATCCAATTCAGGTATTTTTTTTCAGAGCCGTTATGAAATTCAATTATTGGATAGTTGGGGCGTACAAAACCTCACTTCTCAAGATTGCGGAAGCATCTATGAGCGATGGGATGATCAAAAATCAGAAGGAAGCAAAGGCTATGAGGGACATGCACCAGACAAAAACGCTAGTAAAGCCCCTGGCTTGTGGCAACATTTACACATTAAATTCAAGGCCCCTAAGTTCGACGCGGAGGGTATCAAAATTACCAACGCACGTTTTGAAGAGGTCACCTACAATGGCGTATTAATTCATAAAAACGTGGAATTGAGCGGTCCAACCCGCGGTGGAGAAACAGCAAATCCAATCGAAATCAGTACGGCACCCTTGATGATTCAAGGAGATCATGGCCCAGTGGCATTTAGGAATTTCAAATATAAACTCTACGGAGCAGACACGCTAACCACTACAAATATAACCTACGACTACTATGAAGTCGAAACCCCCATTAGCGCTTTACCCAATTTTGATTCTTTCATAATCAACGAAACAGGCACAACTGATGTCATAGATGTAAACAAGCTATCCAAACGGCGAGATGGCGTCGCTTTTGTATTCAATGGAACCCTAAAGGTCATTCGCGAAGGCGATTATTTGTTTGATTTAGCCTCTGACGATGGGTCCATGCTTTTTATAGACAATGACTTGATAATTGACAACAATGGCAAACATGATTTTGAATCTAAAAAAGGATTGATCACCTTATCAAAAGGTTTCCATCAATTCAAAATAGACTATTTCAACTATACTTGGGGCAAAGGGCTAGCATTGAAGTATGAAGGCCCACAACAAGAATTAAGAACCCTCCAAGGGCTCTTTCCATACCCTACCAATTATGAAAAGAAATCACTTTTGGTTGATCCCTTGGAATCCCCAGAAATGATCAGAAGTTTCGCTCAATATGGCACAGAAAAACGAACCCATGTGATTTCGGTAGGAGATCCAAAAGGTGTGCATTTTTCATATGATTTGCACAACGGTAGCTTACTGAAAGTTTGGAAAGGTGGATTCGCCGACGTGACTGAGATGTGGGAGGATAGAGGAACCGAGCAACTTTTGGTACCTCAAGAAATGTCTTTAGAAGTAGATGAAAATATAATCGCTGGACTACTTCCCGAATCCTCATCCCCCTACCCTCAAACGTTGGACGATCAAATGGTAGCCAAGGGCTATGAAATGAATATTGAAAAAAAGCCCGTTTTCATATTTCAAGCCAAAGATGCCTTAATAAAGGACAGCTATGGTCCTAACAACACTGGGGATGGATTGACTCGTACTATTCAAATTACTGGTAAAAAAGGGTATTTCAGTAGGGCTGCTTCAGGGCTGCATATTCAAAAAGTCAACAATGATTACTATGTCATTGATGGCAAATATTATTTGCGCAATTTAGGAAGCGCAGTCCCTTTTATTCGCGAAATCGGGGATATCCAGGAACTAATCTATCCTCTTGAAGAGCGTCAAAAAGTTCAATACTCCCTTCTATGGTAAGCATCCTCACATTTAAAAACATAGACACCATGAATAGGTTAACAAAAACCCTTCTTTATCTAGTCCTATTAGGATTGGGAATTGGTCAGAATGCCGCGCAAAATAAGGAATCAGATTACTACAAAATCGAAAAATTTTTCATCCCAGAGCACATCAGTCTTGAAGTAGGTGGACTTGCGTTTAACGATAAAGGTCAACTAGGCGTCATCACCCGCAGGGGAGAACTTTGGCTCATTTTGAATCCCGAAAACAAAGAATCCAAATATGTGAGATTTGCCTATGGCTTACATGAACCCCTAGGCTTATTGTATCATGAAGGTGCCTTCTATAGCAACCAACGAGGTGAATTAACCAAACTTATCGATAAGGATGATGATAATATAGCCGACGTTTATGAAACTATTGCCAGCTGGGAACTGAATGGCAATTATCATGAATACTCTTATGGACCCATACTGTTACCGGATGGAGATCTGTTAGTCACTCTCAATTTGGGGTGGATTGGTCGCGGCGAAAGCGGCTCAAAATGGCGGGGATGGATGCTCAAAGTAAGCAAAAATGGCGAAGTTCAACCCTTTGCTACTGGCCTCAGATCTCCTGCAGGCTTTGGCCTAAATGATCAAGGCGATATTTTTTATACCGAAAATCAAGGTGATTGGGTCGGCTCCGGTCGAATGACCCATTTGACCCTAGGAGACTTTGCGGGCAATCCTGAAGGGCTGAAATGGTCTTCTGAAAAGGGCTCCCCAACGAAGTTGAAATTTGCAGACATAGACGATACCAAAGGACTGAGTCTCTATGAGTATCAACAAGAATTAAAAGGCGTCAAAGCACCCTCTGTTTGGTTCCCTCATACCCTAATGGGCATTTCAACCTCCGGCTTTGCCTTGTTTTCTGAAAAAATGGGGCCCTTCAAAGGGCAAATATTGGTAGGTGATCAGGGGCACAGCAAAATCATGCGCGTCTATCAAGAAAAAATAAATGGCGTTTACCAAGGCGTGTGTTTTCCGTTTAGGGAAGGCTTTGCCTCAGGTGTACTACGGCTGGAATATAATCCGGCAAAAGATGCGCTTTATGTTGGTCAAACTAGCCGGGGATGGGGGGCTACGGGGAGTGAGTCTTATGCCTTGGAGCGCATGATTTGGACAGGAAAAATGCCCTTCGAAATCAAAACTATTCAAGTTCATCCAGAAGGATTTCAATTGACCTTCACCCAACCTGTGAACAGCGTATCGGCAAGTAATCCCGCCAGTTATCAAATAACAGACTTCACCTACCTTTATCATCATTTTTACGGGAGTCCTGTCGAAGACAAACAAGCACGCACGATTTCGCAGGTTGATGTAGCCCCAGACCGCATGAGCGCGTTGCTCAAAATAGATCAATTTCGAAAAGGCTACATTTATGAAATAAAAGCTAGCGGTGTCCAAAATACAGCGGGGCAGCTACTGCTACATGATTTTGGCTATTACACGCTCAATGAAATTCCTGCCGGAAATCCTGTACTTGTCAAAAGCAATCAACCAAAAACCTCCGATACCATCTCGTCTTCAAAACGCCTCACAGTAATGCCTGAAATATGGAATGGGAAAGTTGAAGCTGACATCGCCTTAAGCACCGTCCCAGGATTAAAATTTGACAAGACTCAATTGATGGTTGAGGCAGGCACAAACGTCCGCTTAACCTTTCATAACGCAGATGATATGCCCCATAATTTTTTGTTATCGGGGATAGGTCAAGCAGATAAAATTGGTAAAGAAGCGCTCCAGTTAGGATTGGACGGCGAATCCATGAACTATGTACCCAACTCCCCCGACGTAGTAGTCCACACCAAATTGCTAGCTCCTGATGAAATCGAAACGATTTACTTTACCGCACCCGAAACCCCTGGTGATTACCCTTTTTTATGCACCTTTCCGGGACATTATCTCACCATGCGCGGCATCTTGACAGTGAAGGCAAAGTAAATTCAACCAGCGTGATCTCTTTTCTCATCAGGTTTTATGAAAATTTTTAACCCTTTTTTTATGTATTGGGAGGTTAACCGCTGATTTCATAGCCAGAACTAGAAGGATTATTTTTTACAACCAAGAGCATTGGACTCGCTCATAGAAATAAGAACAAATAGCCATAAATCATTTCAATTTTAATTAAAACTGACCTGTTCTTGTTTTTATGCTCATTAAAACACGTTAATTTGAAGCGCTATATTCAACCAAAGCCTATTGCTGCATGAAAATCATTTTTTTTTTATTACTACTCACTACCCTAGGATATATCACTTTTGGACAAACTCCTCGGGCACGAGATCTTGGAATTCCCTTTGACGGAAACACGGGGCGCTGGAACGCGATCACAGATGTCAAAGGAGTCGAAGTGGGTCATAGTACCATTATTGAGGGTAACGGTTCAAGTATAATCGGAGAAGGTCCCATAAGAACCGGGGTAACTGCCATCTTTCCACGAGGTAAAAAATTTAGCCCCGTATTTGCCAATTGGTATAGCTTAAATGGAAATGGAGAAATGACCGGGACCACTTGGGTCACAGAATCTGGATTCCTGGAAACGCCCATCATGATAACCAATACAAACAGCGTAGGAGTAGTAAGAGACGCCGTTTTAAAATGGTATGTAGCTACACATTGGTACAAAAACGAGGCTGAATGGTATACTTATCCAGTAGTGGCCGAAACCTATGATGGCGTTCTCAATGACATCTACGGATTTCATGTCAAAGAAAAACATGTTTTGGAAGCAATTAACAATGCCAACAGTGGTCCAATGTCAGAAGGAAATGTCGGTGGTGGCACGGGTATGATGTGTTTGGGATTCAAGGGGGGCATCGGCACCGCATCCAGGATCATTCGCGTTGACAATATAGACTATACGGTAGGTGTTTTGGTCCAATCCAACTTTGGCACCCGTACCAATCTCACCATTAGTGGGGTCCCTGTTGGCAAAGAGCTGATGGATACCCTCCAAACTGAGTTTCATGCGTCCCCAAAATCATACCGCCAAGAAGGGGATGGATCGATCATTGCCATTGTGGCTACGGACGCACCTTTATTGCCTCATCAGCTCAAACGAATTGCGCAAAGGGTCTCTCTCGGCATTGGATTGGTTGGAGGTCGTGCAAGTAATGGCTCTGGGGATATCTTTTTAGCCTTTTCAACCGCCAATGAACAAGCCTTTGACAGAGATGGGGCAACCACGGTCGCGGTTTTCTCCAATGACCAGATGACCCCCTTATTTGATGCCACTGTCCAAGGAGTTGAAGAAGCCATTATTAATGCCCTGGTTGCAGCCAAAACTATGTCGGGCGTCAATGGCAATAAGGTATATGGGTTACCCCATAAATCAGTTGTCGAAATTTTAAAGAAATACCAACGCATCCAATAGTAGCTGACTACTCATTCTTTTACGCTAAATACGGCCCAATGAACAGGTTATTTTCCTCTCAGGGAGGTGTTGTTTGTTATGAGCAACTAATCAAGGAAAAGAGTACCTACAGAAATCTTAAATCATATTTTTTTTATTACTTTTATTTTTATTTTAATACTGAGACAACCTGATTCCAATAAATAACCGATTAACCTAAAACAAAATCAATGAAAATTTTATATAAATCACTGACAGTGGTACTGGTAATCTCACTCGTCTATTTTGCCTCTTGTGGCAACGAAGATGATGCGCCCGTGGATCCCACAGACCAAGGAATAACAGATGAGGAGGTTACAGATGAAGAGGTTACAGACGAGGAGGTTACAGACGAGGAGGTCACGGATGAAGAAGTAATTGATGGGCAGATCATTGATGGAATCTATGGCACTGGGCTGACCACTTTAAAGATCCCAAGCACTTTGTCTGGAACCAATATAGAATTGACCATGGATTATGGTACTACAGAATTCTATACCGGTTATAATACAGTCACTAGAGGATTTAATGGCTCGTATCTAGGGCCAGTACTGATTCTCAATAAAGGAGATTTGGTCAATGTCACCGTCAACAACAATCAAACAGACGCCACAACAGTACATTGGCATGGCATGCATGTACCCCCAAATGTCGATGGTGGTCCCCATGTAGTCATCGCAGCAAATTCGACTTGGGAACCCTCCTTTACTGTTTTAGATGAAGCAGGTACCTCGTGGTACCACCCCCACTTGCATGAAAAAACCAAAGAACAAGTCAATGCAGGACTGGCGGGTATGATCATCGTAAGAGATGAATCAGCAGCAGATCAAGCGCTGCTTCCCAAAACTTATGGCGTAGATGAGTTTCCTTTGATCTTGCAATATCAAGTATTTAACAGCGCTTATCAATTGGCCAATTCAGGCACCACCGTAACGATGGTAAACGGCACCATTGATCCTATTTTGGAAGTTCCAGCACAAATGGTTCGGTTCCATATTCTCAATGCAGAAGATGACGGCAATTTCACATTAAACATGAGCACAGGAGAAGACCTCATGGTCATCGCCACAGAAGGTGGATTATTGGATGCCCCAGTGATGACGCCCGCGCTTGAGATTGTCAATGGAGAACGTTATGAAATCATATTAGATTTGTCTGCTTATGAAGGACAAACCATTCATCTTCAAAACACAGCGCAAATAGGCGGTGGCGGTGGCGGTG
>JABMNK010000019.1 GCA_013204595.1 Flammeovirgaceae bacterium | reverse complement strand
TCGAACACATTGGATTTCCCTCTCTACCCTTGGTATTGTCTTGGAAAATTAACTTTAGGAGCTTAAAATGATAAAAGTTTTTGGGTGCCACTATACAAACGATAACGGGTACGAAGGCTATGCTGTCATTGTGTTAGAAGATGATGGAAGCGTAGCTGGTACTGATATGCTTGGTGGAATTATTAGTGGTACAACGATTTTGGATGGAGAAATGCTCTGTGTCCATGCGACTGTTGTTGTAGCGGAAGGCTATATAAGTGTCCCTAATCCTGATTATGGTGAAATGGACGGTGTAGAAAGTTCTCCAGTTTATGCTGAAATACCAAAGGATTTAGAAGTTGGTGGATCACATATCTCAGACCTGAGTGGCGGAAAATCAACCAAACTTAAAGTCATAAGGGTTTATTAAACTATAATGACAACTGACCTACCACAAGACATTCGATTATGGTTTCTATCAGCACCACTTGAAACTGGTCAGTTGTCACAAGACGTTCCTTTGCCTGTGTCACATGATGCATCCAAACGTAAGCTTGTGCGTGATGTAGATGGAACGTGGGCGATGACTAGTGACGGACGGGCTGTGTTAAACAGCCTTTTGAATGATTGATTTCGTAAAGTTAAAAATCGGAAACAAACACAACTAGGAGAGCAACATGGAATGGGCAAGTAATCCTGCAGTATTAATGTGGATTTTAATAGGTACTGTAATTTTTTTAATTTTCTTTGTTAATAGTCTAGCTCGGGATTTTTGGAGGAAATTAGAAGAAATAAACCGTGACACCAATAGCGCCATTTCTGACTTGCAGGAGGAATTGGTGACAATTCAAGAATTGATTAAACCTTCCGAGCAAAGTCCATATTGAATTAATTGTTGTAGGTGTGAGTGAGTTTGAAAGATTGGTGATAAACAAATGAAACGCTTATTGATTGCTTTGATTGTTTGTTTTGGGTTCACAGGGAATGTGAAGGCTGAACCTAGTTTTGCTATAAAATCATTGATGAACGAGCCTCTATCATTGTTTGATTTCGGTTTATATAAATTGGATAAGAAAATACAAAATCTACTGATGCACCCAAACTTTGATATAGAAGAAGAAAGAGGGAGCGCATTTGTTAGCTATGATTTAGATGAAAATATAATTGGAATCTTCATATCGTTTCATTCAGTTAAAAAAGCGACAAATATTATATGTAATGGGGTTTGGGAGTTTGCTCATAGTAACCTTGGTTACAATCGCTATTACACTGGCGGCAAATCAAGTCTCCCGTATCATAAAAAAATAGTTACCTCAAATTATATTAAAATGTTTTCTCACAGTGGTTGGCAGAATAAGAACTTGCCTAAAAACTATGTAGAAAAAATAGTAGATATTATCAAAATAAATGTTTCTCTGCGCCATCCCGATGGCAGCACCTACAAAAAATGTTCAGGAATGCTAACCGACGATAAACCCATGTTTAGTGAGTAGGAAACGGTATGAGTAGAGAAACTGCTCGAAATATTATCTTGTCTATATGTTTGATTGTTTCATTTGGAATCGCATCATACGGAATGATGCCAATTGTTGCTCTTAGCAAGGCATCCGGTAAGTTGAATATTGGAACTACTTTTTCATATGCTCGGTTCTTTTTTGTATATGCCCCTTTGCTGACAATCATATTCATTCCAATTACAATCAAATTTGCATTTCTATTGTTTGATAGTTTCGCAAAGTTTTTGAATGGTGATGCCAATAATTGATAAACCAATGTTTTGTGAATAAGAAATATAGAAAAAAATTAGGATAGATAATGATTGTAAATTTGATACTTCGTCATACAAAAAATGGTGACGAAGAAAATGAAGATGATTACAAAGGTTTTTCTGTTGAGCATAATAATGATGAATATCTCGAATATCTTTCTGAATATAAGATGGACCGTGTAGTTAAAGACATAGATATTTCAGCTCAATTTCACACACTTTGCCATTTTATACGCTTAGAGCCTGAAAATTTCTCTGATGAGGATAACGACCTTCTCCACGCTACTTGCGCTATTCTCAGATACAGGTTGATTGATAATGTTGGAGAAGAAAATATGAGCGAAGAGACGATTTCCTTCATTGATGAAACTGATGTAGGTGGCGACATAGAGATTTATGTTTTAGATGATGATGACAATGTTTTGCATGAATTCCCGTATAAGAAATCAGACATAGCTTAATGTTAATCGAGGCAGCTTTCCCATAACGTTAGCGGCTGTTTGCTAACCGACGATAAACCAATGTTCAGTGAGTAGGTGATGACATCCCGACACGAATTATTCCGCACTTTCCTAACGGTTCTTCAAACGTTTGCCGTAGTCATTGGTATCGGCATTGCGTTTAATGAATTTGTGTTAAAAGAAAGAGGACGGGACAAAGAGAAAATTGATAATACGGTTGGATATGCTGCCGAATTAAACGCCCTATCAAATAAGAAAGTTGATGATTTTTTTCGTAAACTAACTTTACCTCAAGGAACTGACAAAGGACTGTTTTACAATTGGGGAGGATTCTTTGAAGCGTATGAGCAGTTAGCTCAAAACTTTTCAGAAGAATTACTTGAGGAATGGGAAAAGAAGGAACCCATTTATTACAAAGCACAGACATGTTTGGAGAAAGGTCTATGTGATGAAAATGCGTTTTACAGGTTTATATGCCCCATTGTTCAAGAAGACCTCACTCTCCAATCTGCGGTGATAGTTGAAACTGCATCAGATACCAAGTTTGGCCTCCTATACCCCAAGTATAAGGCTCACAAAAAACTATCAGATGGCTTATGTAAATTTGATTTCAAATCCATATTTTCTAGCAAAAATTAGATAGGCATTTCCCCCATTACGTTTGCTGCTGATTCAGCAATTGCCGTACCTTGCTGCATTTGGGCTTATTGCTGTTGTTTCTTTAAGACTTGTTCGTTGAATGTGGTGGACTCGGTGGTGCTGGTAGGGAATAAGCCAAACCAGAAAACCACGAACCAAAAAGATTTTTGGGTGATGGCTACATGTTTAATATCATATTCCGTGAAATTAAAATTAAATTGATAACCACTCATCAAACTTAATCAGGGTTATTTTAGATGGAAAAAATTGAACGCTTTTGGGTTGTAGTTGCGATAGGAGAATCAATTAATATTATTATGAATCCGATTCAAAGGCTTTTTGAATGAAAGATTTACCACGAGACATACGCCTATGGTTTTTAACGGCTCCGCTTGAAACTGGATTACTTTCTCAAGATATTCCATTACCCGTATCACATGACGCTTTAAAGCTTGGATTAGTGCGGGATGTAGATGGAACTTGGATGTTAACAGCAAGTGGACGGGGAATATTAAATCAACTTTTGAATGATTAATTATTGAATCATATTAGCCATAACATTAGCGGCTATTTCTTCCATGCCTTGAGCCTGTTGAGCCTGTTCTTGCTTAATGGCTTGAACCTCTTCCTCTGTTCTCAGGTTCTTAGGATCAACGCCTTAAGCAAATACAGAATGACCGCTTAGTTACACAAAACATCTCAATCAAAGCTACCCAATGTGTAAGTTTTTGGATAAGTCATGACTATCCACTCAATAACTTTCGGATGTTTTTCCACATTTGAGCACACTCTTCTGACATTGGGGAAATCTGCCAGCAAAGTTTCGGGCATATAATCGATCATTCCAGAAGTTAACCAGCCCATCAAACGCCAGATTGCAATATCAGCAATGGATATTTTTTTGCCAACGAACCAGTCACCTTCACCGTTCTCTAACAGTTCCTCCAAGAAACTGATCTTCCGAGCTAATTGTCCCTGAGCTAATTCCTCACGCATAGCCTTCTTTTTCTGTTCGTCTTTTTCAGCGCCTGATGGAGACAATAAAACCGTTATATCGGTTGCCATATCGATAACTTGATCAATCAATGCAGCATCAACTGCGTTATCTTTCGGATAATGACCACTTAGCTTTCCACAAAACCGAGAAATACCTCCAGTTTGATTAATGCTTTGTCCATCCACATTCAAACAAGGAATCTGCCTAAACGGAATAATTGTTCCATCATCAAGCTTTCCGGTTTCTTTGGCTCGAAGGAATTCTTCTCGGCTTATCCGGTCATCGTTAAAATCTACATTCCCAATGTGAAGTGCAATTCGACCTATTTCTGCTCTCCAGAATGGTGCGTCTACGTAGATAAATCTAATATTCAAAGTTGAACTCCAATTTTTGGTAAGGCATCTGATGTGATGCTGGATAATTAACTGACTGTCTATTGGTGCGGCAACAAACGCAAGCCAGAGTAGCCGCTACAGGAGTTGTTACATGGTTTCCCGCCC
>JABMNK010000018.1 GCA_013204595.1 Flammeovirgaceae bacterium | reverse complement strand
TCTCTGAAATCATAGGTATCACCTACGGTCTTTCCTAGCATGGCTTGACCGATAGGAGAGAGGGCAGAAAGTGCAAATACGTCATGAACATCGATGGTTAGTAGCCCGAAGTTCGCACTCAAATAGTAGTATTGGCTACTACTTTGTATTAAAGCGCCCAATTCGGCGCTGACCGCTCGTTTGTTCACGTCAATCAAATCCAAAGCTTTTTTTAGTTTGCCGACGCCCATCAATTGTTCGGTTAGCTTTTCTTTTTCCAGCATCAGGATGGAGCGCCCCGTTTCATATTTATCACCTGCCGAACTTTTCGATTCCTGATTGGCAGACCATTGGATGGCTTCGATCTCATCGGTCAAGGATTGCATCTTTTCAAGGGCGATCCGCATGCATTGCTCGTGGATCCTTATTTTTAAAGTGACTAGGTCCATTGATCAAAGATCAAATTTAATTCCTTGCGCTAGTGGCAAATCCTTTGAGTAATTGATGGTATTGGTTTGTCTACGCATGTAGGCTTTCCAGGCATCTGATCCTGATTCTCTGCCACCACCGGTTTCTTTTTCACCACCAAAGGCACCACCGATTTCTGCACCTGACGTACCTATGTTGACATTGGCAATACCACAGTCAGAACCAGCATGCGAAAGGAACAATTCAGCTTCCCTAAGGTGGTTGGTCATGATGGCAGAAGAAAGGCCCTGAGGTACGTCGTTTTGAATGGCGATGGCCTCGTCGAGTCCTTTGTATTTGATCAAATATAAAATCGGCGCAAAAGTTTCTTCTCGGATCATGGTATGGTGTGTATCCATTTCGTAAATACAAGGCTTTACATAGCAGCCAGATTCAAATCCAGTACCCATGATTACTCCTCCAGGCACCACTACTTTGCCACCCTCGGCTTCAATTTTTGAGAGGGCCGCCAGATAGCTTTTGACAGCATCTTGATCGATCAGCGGGCCCATGTGATTTTGCTGGTCCAGGGGATTGCCAATGGAAAGCTGCCCATAGGCATGGGCTAGCTTGCTTTTCATCGCTTCGTATTGGCTTTCATGTATGATCAACCGACGAGTAGAGGTACACCGCTGGCCGGCGGTCCCCACGGCGCCAAAAACCGCCCCAGGGATGGCAATATCCAAATCGGCATGTTCAGTGATGATGATTGCGTTGTTGCCCCCAAGCTCTAGAATAGACTTGCCCAATCGAGCACCCACTGCGGCCGCTACAGACTTGCCCATACGGGTTGATCCTGTGGCCGAAACCAACGCGATTCTTGGGTCTTCGGCCATTGCCTTGCCGATAGTAGCGTCACCGATGACCAACCCGCAAATACCGGCTGGGACATCATTGGCAGCAAATACCTCCTGAATGATATTTTGACATGCGATGGCGGATAAGGGAACTTTTTCAGAAGGTTTCCAGATACAGGCATCACCGCAAACCCATGCCAGCATGCTGTTCCATGCCCAAACAGCCACGGGAAAATTAAATGCAGAGATGATCCCAACAACTCCGAGTGGATGCCATTGTTCATACATTCTATGCGAAGGTCTCTCTGAGTGAATGGTCAGGCCATAAAGTTGTCTAGACAAGCCGACAGCAAAGTCGCAGATGTCAATCATTTCCTGTACTTCACCCAATCCTTCTTGTAGAGATTTGCCCATCTCATAAGAAACCAGTTTGCCCAAGGCGTCTTTTTTTTCTCTAAGCGCATTCCCGACTTGCCTTACCACCTCACCCCTTAACGGAGCGGGTACGAGGCGCCATTTCAAAAAAGATTCTTGCGCAGCGGTCACTACCTGATCATAGGACACATCTGTGGCCAAATTGACCTTGCCTATAATCGTAGCATCTACAGGAGAAAAAGAACTTAGCGAAGCTCCGTCGGTGGGCACCCATTGACCGCCAATCGCGGCGCCGTCATTTTGTGGATGTATGCCTAGGATGGCTAGAAAGGAAGTATCAATATGGGGCATTTTATTGGGGGGTTAGATGAAACAACTGTAAAGTAAATTGATCTAATCTCCCCAACATAAAAAAACCGCCCCATATTTGGGGCGGTTTTAAGATTATTATAAATTCAGAGATCACCAGGCGATGCCATAATATGCTTTTTCTCCGTTGGGATAGAAACCGGAGATTAGGATACCGTCACCCTGAACAGCACTCAGGTAGGTATTAAATTCTCCTACATTTTTGATTTCTCTCTTGTCTACCATTGTCACAATGAATCCAGGCTTGATGCCTGCGTTTTTCCATTTTCCGGGGCCAATTTCCTTGAATCTAATCCCCCCTTTGAGGTTCATTTTTTCAAGCATTTCTTTGGGTAGATCTTCAAATTCGGCTCCTTCCAGGGCCATGCTATTGGTTGATTTTATGACTTCAGTAGTTCCCATACTGTTTTGTAACGTCACGGAGACCTCACGGGTTTTTTGATCTCGAAGGTAGGTGATATTTACTTTGTCCCCGGGACGATTCATCGCGACTTGTTCCTGGAGTTCAGAGGTATTGGTGACAGCTACTTCATTGACGGCAATAATCACATCTCCAGATGCCAAACCAGCAAGGTCAGCCGCTGATTCGTCACCAACCGAGGCGATGTAAATGCCCCTGGTGACACCTAGTGTTTCTTCTTCAGCCAACTTGGCATTGACATCAACGATCCGGATACCCAATAAGGCCCGCTGAACGGTGCCAAATTCCACTAAATCCGTATACACTTTACGGACCAAACTTACCGGTACGGCAAATGAGTAGCCGGCATAGGATCCCGTAGGAGACATGATGGCGGTATTGATCCCAATGAGTTCCCCTTTTAAGTTGACCAACGCCCCACCACTGTTGCCAGGGTTTACTGCTGCATCGGTTTGAATAAAGGATTCGATACTTAGGTCATTGGCATTTTTTTTGAGAATATCGATGTTGCGCGCTTTGGCGCTTACGATCCCTGCGGTAACGGTGCTGTTGAAGGTATAAGGATTCCCAACAGCCAATACCCATTCGCCCACGTTGACCAAATCGGAGTTGCCCCAGTTGATGGCAGGTAAGCCAGATTGATCTATTTTTAAAACCGAAAGATCGGTAGTAGGGTCTGTACCTATAATAGTGGCTTTAAAGGTACGGTTATCGTTAAGCATGATTTCTATTTCTTCTGCGCCATCAATTACGTGGTTATTGGTGACGATGTAGCCCGCTGGATCTACAATCACACCCGATCCTGAGCCACTTCTTTGATTTCGTTCTTGAGGTTTATCATCTCCTAGATAATCTTTAAAAAAATAATATAAGGGATTTTGTTCCATATTGTAATTCGCTGAAACTTTTGTCCGGATGTGAACCACAGACGGAGTGGCACTTTTGGCGGCATATACAAAATTCATTCCTTCTGGAACAACATAACTGGCTGTGTCAAATTTGTACGAGGCAAATGTCCCAACATTGGTTTGGCTGGCCGGCACCGCCTGTAGTGTTGATTGAGGCCGTAGGATGAGGAGTCCGCCCAGGGCCAAGAATGCGCCTATAAAGGAAGAGGCAATCATTGCGAAAATCAGATTCTTTTTATTCATGTTTTTAATGGAATATTTTCAAATTTAATAAGATTAACTACTATATAAAATGCTTAGCGTAAGGTAAACGCATATCAGCGAATTACTTAACATCATTTAACAAAATTCCGGAAGGTTCTAGCAAAGGAGTCCCTTCCGGAAGTGGTTTATCTAGGGCTTTTTCAGTTCACTTGAACCGTCTTTTTGATCATTTTTTTCTCATCTTTGGGCAAATGAATCGTAAGGATGCCATCTGCCTGTTTGGCCACTATTTTGTCAACATTGACCAAGTCGGGCAAATAAAAGGAGCGACTGAAGGCCCCAAAATTGCTTTCGATATTTTTGAATTTTTTCCCTTCATTTTGAATTTGTATTTTGCGTTCGCCACTTACGGTCAATTGATCCTTTTCAATATCAATGTTGATTTGGTCTTTTGGAATACCCGGTAGGAGCAGTTGAATTTCAAAAGCCTCATCAGTCTCGGCGATATCTACCTCAGGAGTAAAAGCGTGAGGAGCATCTGTTTTGAAAAAAGACTCTTTAAAAAATTGATCAACAAAACGATCAAAAATGATGGGCTTGTAGGGATCTGTGTTGTACTTTAAAAGTTTCATATGTTTGAAATTTAGCTTGTTTAATATTTTGATAAGCCCTGCTTCAGATTTGATGCCAATCCGAATTTTGTAAAATTTTAATGACAAAATGTCCCGTTCTTCAGTAGAAATCTAAATAAACATGACAAAACGTCTGATTTATTTCCTCTAAGGAAGAATAAAAAGGACCAATTAAATTTTTTAGGCCAAAGCCTTTGCATAATTGCTTAGTAGAAATACATTTGCACTCCTTTTAAATAAGTAATGGTCAAAAGCCTTTAATTATTTGAAAAATATTCCTCCTTAGCTCAGTTGGTTAGAGCATCTGACTGTTAATCAGAGGGTCGTCTGTTCAAATC
>JABMNK010000017.1 GCA_013204595.1 Flammeovirgaceae bacterium | reverse complement strand
CCCATAACCAAACCTACGAGTCCGGCAACGATATAAAATTGATATACTTCGGTGACACCATAACCATAAATACAGATCCCTATCCAAATTAAGATCATCATTGACAAGGAGAAAATATTGCCGCGATAATCTGATAATCTTGCGAACAGGATTGCCCCTAAAATGGCCACAAATTGAATGATAATGATGGCAGGAATCAATTCGGCGGCTCCAAGCTGTAACTCTTTTGTGCCAAAAAGAATGGCGAGTAGCATAATGGTTTGTACACCCATATTATAAAAGAAAAAAGCAATTAAATAGATTTTCATGTGGGTTAGTTCACGCAGTTTATAGAATACTTTTTTCATTGCCCGATAGCCATTTTTGAAAATATCTCGATTTATCTTTTGATGATAAGAGCTATCGGGAAGTAATCTAAAAGGAATCTGAGCAAAGCCTATCCACCAAAGACCTACCAAGATAAAAACAAAACGTGTGGCTTGACCTACATCGCTAAAGCCAAGCTGCTCGGGGATTTGGGTAATGACAATACTGATAAGCAAGAGCACCACGCTACCCGCATACCCAAATGAATATCCTCTTGCACTGATCCGATCTGCCATGTTTTTGGGTGCTATTTCTGGCAAGAAGGCATCATAAAAAACCAGGCCTGAACTATAGCCTATTGAGGCCAATACGACACATAATATGCCCCATTCAATGGTATTAACATCTTTAAAAAACACCAATCCGATACATGCTGACGCACCGATATAGGTAAACAATTTGAGGTAATTTTTTTTCTTACCCGTATAATCCGCAATACCTGATAAAATAGGTAGTAATGCCGCTGATATGAGATAAGAAAAGGAAATAGCATAACTATATAAAACGGAGTTTACGACTTCGATACCAAAAAAACTCACTTTATCGGTATTGTTCACGGAAGTGACAGCCGTATAATAAATCGGAAAAATAGCCGTGTTAATGACCAAGTTATAGACCGAATTGGCCATATCATAGGTGCACCAAGCATTGATCACTTTATTGTTTCGTTTCATGTAGTGCCTAAATTAAACAATTAATAATTTCAAAGTCAAGGATCTAAAACCAGATAACTTTATATTGATTACTTGAGTAGTGCTTTCATCCAGTCAATCCAGGCGTGGATCACTTGGGACTGTTCGAGGTCATTATGTGGTTCATGATAGACCCCCTCCCAAAGTTTAAATGTTAAGAATTCAGTATTAGACTGGGCCAGCTGAATAGTCGCACTATGATCAATTAGGGCGTCAGATTGACCATGCAGTACATAACCTGGCGTTTTTATCGTTGTCGATTTCTCCATGACATATTCAGCACCTTCGGTGATGGCCACAAATAGTCTTGCTGAAATCTTAAAATTTACCAACGGATCCAAATCATAGTTCCTACTGACTTCAGGGTCTTTGCTCAAATGCATGCTTTTCAGTCCATTGGGTTGGCGAAATTTCGGAAGGATATTTGCCATCGCCCTACCAAGTTTTTCTTTCCAAATGGGCGGTTTGAATGCTAATTTCAACCAAGGTGATGAGGCGATGAACCCAGTTAATTCTTTTGATCTATCTCTCAAAATAAAATTCAACACCAAATTTCCGCCCATACTATGACCAAACAAAAAGAGGGGTAAATAAAGCTGCTCCGAACGTACCATTTTAAGAAACTCTTCGATGTCGTCTAGCAAGCAAAGTAGACTAGGCGCATGGCCTTTTAGTCCTTCTGATTTTCCATGACCGCGAAGATCCATACCATAGGCATTAAAGCCAGATTCATTGAGGGTACTCATGACATGGGAGTACCGTCCGATGTGCTCACCAAAGCCATGAACCAAGCATACCAATCCAAGCGGATCAGGGATGGTACTCGCGATTCCAGAAAGTTGCTTTCCATCTTTGGCAGTTATAATCAGATGCTCAATATCAACTTGACTCAATTTATTATAGGGATTAAGTGTTTTTAAAATATTTTCCTAAATAATTTAGCACATCTGACCATAACAACGGCCAACTTCAACAAAAAAAGTCTTATCTGCTTCCTAATTGACTGAAAAGGCTCGGTATCCAAGAAAAATCAATGCCCTACCATCAAACAGGCAAGAACGATTTTCAGTCTATCAGGATAACTTTCTCCATGGTGTCACCTGGTCGAATCATATCAATGACGCTTAGACCTTCGATTACTTTCCCAAAACAAGTGTGTTTTCGGTCCAAGTGAGAAGTATTACTTCTGGTATGACAAATGAAAAATTGAGAGCCACCTGTATTTTTACCGGCATGAGCCATTGACAGCACACCGCGGTCATGGTATTGGTTATCACCTGTCAATTCACAATCAATTGAATATCCGGGACCACCAGCGCCTGTTCCGTCTGGACAGCCTCCCTGGATTACGAAATTCGAAATGACACGATGGAACGTCAGACCGTCATAGAAGCCTTTTTCTATAAGATCCATAAAATTCTTTACTGTATTGGGTGCGTCTTTTTCGTAAAATTCAATTTTCATGACACCTTTTTTGGTATGGATTTCTGCTTTTTTCATATTGATCTGTTTAAAATGCAAAATAGCATTAATGATTTCTAAAATTCGTGAATTTTGGATAAAAAATGTTTTGATTTGTTATATTGATATTGAATTATTTTGATAAAATTTCGATTTATATTTATTTTATTTTGGTTTTTAGCTCATCAAGCTGTTGGTCAGATAGATCAACAAAAGGTTGACGTATTTGTAGCCAATTATGCCAAGAATAATGGGGTTTTACCAGCAGAGGTTCAATCTATTCTTGAGCGAGCAGTCTATCAGCCAGCGATTATCGAGCGTATCCAACGCCCCTCTGAAGACATATCCTGGAAACGTTACCGAGGTATTTTCATGACGGATGAAAGAGTTGCGAAAGGCGTGACCTTTTGGGATAACAATTTAGGCACCTTACAACTTGTCAGCGATGATACTGGAGTAGAAGTGGAGTATTTGGTTGCATTATTAGGGGTTGAGACTTACTATGGGGAGCGGAAAGGGGGTTATAAAGTCTTAGATGCTTTATTTACCCTAGCTTTTGGATATCCCAAAAGAGCTACTTTTTTCACTAAGGAATTGGGCGAGTATTTAACACTAGCCAAAGAGCAGCGATTGGATGTATTTGAAATGGAAGGTTCTTATGCAGGTGCCATAGGATATTGCCAATTTATGCCAAGTAGTTATCGTGCTTATGCAAAAGGGTTTGCAAATGTTGCCAGCTGTGATTTGGTCAACAATGTGGACGATGCCATTTCCAGTGCGGCAAATTATTTGAAGGTTCATAAATGGCGGCATGGGGAAGTAGTAGTGATGGGAACTAATAAAAAAGATCACGCGACGGTCTTGGCTGTGCAGTCGCTGAAGCCAAGTTATTCAGTAGATCATTACTTGCAATTGGGTTATGTTGCTGAAGATTTAAATCAAAAAGGATTGGTTACCTTGATCGAATTAGATAACGAAGTATCCAAAGAATATTGGTTTGGGTTCAATAATTTTTATGTAATAACCCGATATAATCATAGTGCTCTCTACGCCATGGCCGTACATCAATTGGCGCAAGAAATTAAAAAAGCGCGTGGATAAAGTTTTAACTGATTCTTATTGATGAATTTCCATTCAAAGTGTTGCGCGTGACTCCACAATGGTATACCAGGAAATAATCGTGTACCAAGACGCTCATGAGCCTTATGGTATTAGTTCAACAATAGCCTTACAGATCAAAAGTTATTTTTTTTTAGTTCATGTGGTGATGAAGTTTGAGTGACCAGAGCCTCTCTTTCTTGAGCTAATTTATGGAACTGGCTCACTTATGAAATCAAGACACTACTTACTGAATGAATACCGATCATAAATCATACTTACCGATTTTGAAGTTAAAACGTTGGTTTATCAATTGTATGGATAATTAATCTTTTACATACCCTATTTAGCGTAAATTTACTTAAGTGTTCGGAGAGTCGTACCAAATTGATTTATTGCGATGTTCGCGAATAATTTGTATCGAACTGTATTTAAATCTTACAAAATCTAAGAAACCCTTTTAATAAATTTTTATGAAAAATCTTCTTTTCCTCGTTTTATGGATCTCTATTTCATTTGGTGCGATGGCTCAAGAAATTATTCCTGAGTCTACCGAATTATACAAAGAGTTGCAGCGCGTTGTACCAGGGAAAAACGGATCAGCCCCTTCAGATGCGATCATTATTTTTGATGGGAGTAATTTGGACCAATTTCAAAAGCCACCCTTTCATTATGGTGCCGGCATGAAAGAATTTGAACAATTAATACCTAAACTTAAGGTGGGACCTTATTCAACAGGTCCAGCTGATTGGAAAATCGAAAATGGGGAGTTGGTGGTGGTCCCTGGTGCTAGAGACATTTCGACTAAGGAACTTTTTGGGGACGTGCAATTGCATATAGAGTGGTTGGCGCCAGCGGCTCAAGGGAAATCAGGTCAAGGCTATAGTAATAGCGGACTTTTTTTTATGGGATTATACGAAGTTCAAATATTGAATTCATTTGATAATGACACCTATAACAATGGCCAAGCGGGAGCTATTTACAAGCAGTACATGCCCATGGTCAATGCCTCCCTAGCTCCAGGTACCTGGCAGATGTATGATATTATTTTTAGTGCTCCTAAGTTTTCTCAAAGTGGATCTGTTGTAAATCCTGCAAGAATTACCGTCTTTCACAACGGAGTATTGATTCAAAATAATGTGAGTTTATTGGGACCTACTTGCTATAGGGGTCAATCCTATTATATAAAGCATCCTGAAGTAATGCCCATCTTATTTCAAGATCACGGAGATGCTGTGAGGTTCAGAAATATATGGGCGCGCAAGCTTTAAGAATAATGATTACGGTTATTTAATTAAGTACTGAGACGCGATTAGCGATTACCTTATTTTTCTGGAAGTGCGTGGCTCATTACCACTTGTGTAAGTTCTTATGGGATTTAGCTGAGAGGCAATTATATTCATGGCCAAAGATGGGAATGCTCTCATCCATGATTGCTGACTTAAAAAATGAAAATGAAAAAAATATTAGCCCTCTTAATAGGTTTAGCTTGTTATTTTGGCGCCTATACACAACCAAAAGTAGTTGATAATGTAAGATTTGCTTTTGAACCTCAATTAACCGTAAACAGTGAGATAATCGCACCAGAGGCATTTTTAGGATATGAGTTGGGCGCCTCATTTACCTTGTACGCCCAAGTTGAAAACTATTTAAAATCGTTAGCAAAGTCCTCTCCAAGAGTGCTCTATCACGAATATGGTCGTACCTATGAGGGGAGACCATTGATCAACTTGATTATTTCTTCTGAGGAGAACATTCAAAATATAGATCAAATTCAGGCGAGTCATTTGGAATTAATGAGTGATCCTAAGGGAGCTCAAGCCGAGCTAGCAGATCAACCCGTTTTTATTTCTTACAGTTATAATATTCATGGAAATGAAGCCTCTTCAACTGAAGCGGCGATGCAGGTAGCTTACAGGATGGCAGCGGCCCAGGATGAGGAAACAAAGGAAGTGTTAAAGCAAACCGTACTTATTATGTACATCTGCATTAATCCAGACGGTAGAGATCGTTATACCTATTGGTATAAATCCATGAAAAGACTGAACAGACCAAGTACGGAGCGAGAAGACATGGAGCATGTGGAAGGTTGGCCCGGAGGTCGTACCAATCATTATTGGTTTGATGTAAACAGAGATTGGGTATGGCAAGTGCATCCCGAGACCCGTGGACTCTCCCAAGAATACCAAAAATGGATGCCGCAGGTGCATGTTGATTATCATGAGCAGGGTTTTAACAATAATTATTTTACTGCACCAGGAACTACGCCTCGAAATAAGCTCTTGCCTGATGCTTATGAAGGGTGGTCCAAAGTATTTGGAGACGCCAATATCAAGGAGTTTGACAAGCATCAAATCAATTATTTTACTCGGGATCGTTTTGATTTTTTTTATCCAGGTTATGGATCTAGTTATCCGAGTGTGATGGGTGCAATAGGGATGCTCACAGAACAAGGAGGAGGTTCGGCAGGAGGGCGTATTGTTGAAACTGAGGATGGCGTGCATCTCACCCTTAGACAACGGGTCTTTGACCATTATACCACCTCAATAGCGTCTATAAAAACTGCTTCAGAAAACCGAAACGCGCTCTTGAGATATAGTTTGAATGCCTTGCAACCACAACATAGCAAGTCTAGTACCAGTGCTTATTTTTTTAGTGATCAAGACATGTACAGTGCTGATCTAGTCAATGTGTTGTTGCGCAATGGAATAAAAGTACAAAGAGCAAAAAATAGTTTTCAGGTTGCTGCTGCCAAGGATTATCGAACAGGAGCCGTTGTGAAAAAAACCTTTGCCAAGGGGACCTTTGTTGTATCCACACTACAGCCGCGTCATTTATTGATTAATAGTATTATGGAGCGTAACATGGCTATTGAGGATTCGGTGATGTATGATATGGCGACATGGTCGGGCCCACTCGCATACAACTTGGATGCGTATTCAACCAATGGGACATTTTCCGTCGAATTAGGGCAGATTGATTCCGAAATAATTCCACAGGGTAAGGTGGATAATAATGCCGCCCAATATGCCTATGTTATCGATTGGAGTCAACACAACGCACCGCAGGCATTGGCGCTACTTTGGACCAAAAAATACCGTGTCAGATCTGCTTTTGAACCATTTAAAAATAGTTCTTATAGTTTTCCTGCGGGCTCGTTGATTATTCTTAAGGGGAGAAATTTGGAAAAGGCCGATCAAATTGATGCTGATATCAAAGAAATAGCCCATTCAGCAGGAGTAGCGATTGTGGGTTTTAATACGGGGAGGGTAATGGAAGGAATGGATCTGGCGAATAGTCGAAATGTACCGTTAAAGCAGCCCAAGGTGGCGATGATGGTAGAGCCGCCGTTTAGTTCTTATACAGGAGGTCAAATTTATTTTCTCTTCGATTGGGTCACAGGAATACCTATTGAACGTATTAAGACCTCTTCTTTACAACAAACGAGCTTACCTAAATTGAGTTATGGTGCCGGTAATGTAGATCTGAAAGATTATGATGTCCTTATTCTACCTGATGGAGGCAGTCAATTATCCGAAGTTTTTGGGGAAAAGGCTTTGGTTGCACTGAAAAATTGGGTTCAGGAAGGAGGGACCTTAGTGGCCACTGAAAGAGCGGCTTCATTTTTTACCAAAACGGCTTCTAATTTCACTGATATTGAGCTTAAAAAATCCCCTCAAGATTCAAGTAAAATAGCGAAATTCTTACCTTATGACCAATTGGAGGCTTATTATGGTAAAAAAAGCATATCTGGAACAGCTCTTAACGCAAAAATTGACATCACCAATCCATTGGGTTTTGGACTTAAACCAGAACTATTTACCTTGAAGTTTGGTAGTGCTGGACTGGTGCCCTCAACCCAAATGCAGACTGTGGGATCCTATGAAGTACTTAGTAAATTGAATGTCGCCGGATACGCATCAGCTGAAAATTTTGAACATTTGGCTGAAACGACCTTTGCTGGTGTAGTAAATATGGGTAGTGGCAAGGTGGTCTTTTTGATTGACAATACTCAATACCGAATGTTTTGGTTAGGCCCGTCTCGAATGATGCAAAATGCAGTGATGCAAATTCCAGGATATTAATGATTCCCAACCTTTAAAAAATAGATCTATGAAATTTTTAAAATTAGTTTTTTTAGTACTACTGGTTTTACCGTCAAGTACCAATGCTCAGAAAAGCAATAAAGATTCGAAATCATTAATAAGTCCAGTAGCTCCTGAGTTATTTAAGGAACTAAAATGGCGAAGCATCGGACCCTTCCGAGGAGGCAGAAGTGTTGCTTCCACGGGCGTGGCAGGAGATCCAATGACCTACTATATGGGTAATACTGGAGGAGGTGTATGGAAAACAGTTGATGCAGGGATTACTTGGAAAAACATTTCAGATGGCTTTTTTGAGATGGGATCGGTAGGGGCTATTGCCGTTGCTGAATCAGATCCTAATGTTATTTTTGTTGGAATGGGGGAACATCCGGTTAGAGGTGTAATGACCTCTCATGGAAATGGTGTCTATAAATCTACTGATGCAGGACAGACATGGGTACATACAGGGTTGACTGGAACCATGACCATTTCTGATGTAATCATACATCCGAAAGATCCGGATATTGTTTTTGTGTCGGCTCAAGGTGCTCAACACGGCCCCACAGCCGAGCGCGGTATTTACAAATCAACAGATGGCGGTACCACTTGGAGTAAAAAATTATTTGTTGCTAATAATGTAGGCGCATCTTCTTTGAGCATGGATATGAACAATCCACGGATCCTTTACGCAAGTATGTGGCAACACATTAGGTATCCCTGGACCATGGAATCAGGGGGTGCTGGCTCAGGTCTCTACAAATCGACGGACATGGGTGAGACATGGACTAAAATGGAAGATGGATTACCCAAGGAATTCGGTAAATCGGGTATTTCGGTTTCTCGAGCCAATGGCAATTTAGTTTTTGCCGTTATTGAGGCAGAAGGTGAAAAAGGGGGTGTTTATCGATCTGATAATGCAGGAAAGAGCTGGAGACAAACAACAGGTGATCGGACGGCCATTGCGCGCTCTTGGTATTACATGGAAATATTTGCAGATCCTCAGAATGAAAGTATTGTGTATGTATTGAATGCTCCAGTTTTGAGATCTATAGATGGAGGCAAATCTTTTCAGCCAGTAGCAGTACCGCATGGTGACAATCATCATCTCTGGATTAACCCATTAAATAATCAGAATATGATTAATTCCAATGATGGCGGCGCCAATGTTACCTTTAATGGGGGAGAGAGTTGGTCAGATCAAGACAAGCAGCCGACTGCTCAATTTTATAGGGTCATTACTGATAATTTGGTTCCTTACAATGTCTATGGTGGTCAACAAGATAATAGTTCTGTGAAAATTGCAAGTAGAACCAATGGTCAAGGAATCACCTGGAAAGACTGGACTTCTGTAGCAGGTTGTGAAAGTGCTTATTTGGCTTTTGATCCAAATCATCCTGATGTTGTTTACGGCGGCTGCTATCAGGGTATTATTGAAAAATGGTACTTAGATGGAAATGAAACGAAATCGATAAAAGAATATCCAGAATTGAACCTAGGCAATGAGCCTAAGGACTTCACTTATCGGTACAACTGGAATGCGCCAATTGTTGCTTCTCTACAAGACCCATCGGTTATTTATCATGCTGGAAACGTTGTTTTTAAGACTACTGACGGGGGTCTACAATGGCAAAAAATAAGTCCAGATTTGACTCGAAATGATAAAGCGCATCAAGGGCCCGGTGGTAGGCCTTATACAAGTGAAGGAGCCGGTGGCGAAGTCTATAATACGATTATGTACTTAGCAGTTTCACCTCATAGCAAAGAAGTACTCTGGGCAGGATCTGATGACGGATTGGTTCATTTGACAAGAGATGGTGGTGTAAACTGGAATGATGTGACACCTGAAGGATTGCCAGAAGCCATTGTCAATACCATTGAGGTATCCCCGCATGATCCGGCTACGGCATATATTGCCGTAATGGGTTATAAATTTAATAACCTTGAGCCAATGGTATACATGACTACCAATTTCGGCGAAACATGGAAAAAAATCGTTAAAGGATTTGATGATCAATTGATTGTGAGGGTTGTAAGAGAAGACAAAGTGGTTAAAGGGTTGCTATACGCTGGAACAGAGTCGGGATTATACCTCTCGTTCAATGGAGGTCAGAATTGGCAAAAAATACAACTCAATTTACCTATTGTTCCAATTAATGATTTGACAATTCAATCCAATGATTTGGTAGCAGCAACCGCAGGCAGATCTTTTTGGATTTTAGACGATTTGGGCGCTTTTCAGCAATCTAAAGGAGTTTTTGAGGATAGTTTGATGTTATTTCAGCCCAAAAAGACCTATCGACTTTTTGGAGGATCTTCGGAGGATCCAAGACCTGGGTTGGGACAAAATCCAAAAACGGGCGTTGCCATTGATTACTATTTAGGTTCCGCACAAGACAGCGCTATGATGACATTGAAAGTTATCGATGCGTCTGGTAAAGTAATTCGAACAGTTACCAATAAGATTACTGATCATTTTTCGTCTTGGCCTGGAGGACCTAGGAAGCCAGCGGTATTGAGTTCAAAGAAGGGAGTTAATCGATTTGTATGGAATTTCAGAAGGGATGACTTACCAGCAGTTGATAAAGTCTTTGTATATGGTGATTACTTGGGAGGGAATTCAGCACCAGGCACCTATACGCTACGATTGATTTTAGAAAAGGATTCCTTAGAAACAACCGTAGAAATATTGGCGGACCCTAGAATTAAGGCAAGTCCGTCTGATTATGTTGATCAAGAAAAAATGGCTTTAGCGATTGAAGAAGGGATTCGAGAAATTCATCAATCTGTATCGGCAATGCGTTCGGCTCATGGTCAATTGAAATCCTATCAGAAATTATTGAAGGATCATCAGGAGGCGGCAATACTCTTAGATACGGCGGCGGCCATCGTCGCTAAGATTGAAAAATGGGAACATGACTTGATTCAACCGAAGCAGAAGACGTTTCAGGATGTGATCAATTTCAATAACCAGCTTAATGCAGAATTCATGAATTTGAAAGAATATGTAGATAGTGCAGACCCTGTCATCACGATGGGTGCTAAGCAGCGTTTAGGGGATTTACAAACCCAATGGCAGAAATTCAAAAACATTCAGAATGAAATCATTAAGTCAGATATGGCGGCGTTCAATAAAATGTATAAATCGTCGAATTTGCCTGTCATTATCATGTCTGAAAATTAAATTTTCGGCAGTAAGTTTTTATTGGATTTATATGGACTAGGACAATATTTCAGTTTTTGACTACTGGCCCTATGGGATAAATATTTTCACAAAGAATAATTTCAGCTATCGGATTATTAAGAACTGCCTTATCTTCGAAAAGAGAGGGTTTCTTTAAAAAAAATAGAAATGGATAATTTACAAGAATTAATTAAATCAGGGGCTGCAGTGATAGATGTCAGGTCTCGAGAAGAATTTGAGGGTGGACATGTCGATCAGTCAATTAATATTCCGCTGAATGAGGTTGTGACAAGGATCGATGAATTCAAGGCCTTAAAACAGCCTTTTATCGTTTGCTGCTTGAGTGGAGGAAGGAGTCAACAAGCGGCAGCATATATGCAGGTACAAGGAATTGAATGTATTAATGGGGGAGGATGGCAGCAAGTCAAGGGGCTTTTACAAAGATAAGAGTATAAAATATTACCGATTAAACCCCTTTTTTATTTAAGATAATTCAATCCAATTTCTGTGTTGTTCAATTTTCTGATTATGTTCAAGTATTTTAAGTGCTCTAGAAATAACCACTCGAGATGTATTTAATTCGTTGGCAATTTGCTGATGTGTCTTTTTGATGATTTTGTTACAATTAGAATTTTTTTTATCTAATAAGTATTTGTACAATCGAGCGTCTAAGTTCATAAAGGAAATACCGTCCACTGTAGAGAGTATTTCATCAAATCTGGTTTGATAGGATTGAAAAACAAATTTCCTAAAACCTTGATATTTTATCACCCATTGATCCATGAGGTGCCCTGGTATTGACCAAATTTCGGTATTTTCTTCAGCAATGGCCCCTGCTCTGGTCTTATGGGATCCCTGGTAGCAAGTGATGGCCAAAGAGCAGGTTTGACCAGGTTTCATATAATATAGGATGACTTCATTTCCATAGTCACCTTGTCTGAAAATTCTAATAGTTCCCTCAATAACAATTGGGATGTGTGTTACAGGGCTGCCGGCCCCCGCGACAAATTCGCCTGCCCTCACTTTTTTTAAGTTTCCTGAAGTCCATATTTCTTCACGTAATTCAGGCTCAAATCCAATAATGTTTAATATATTTTTTAATTTGATTTCGAGGGCAAGCATGGTACTTGGTTTTGGTGCAAATTATGTTTAATAATATATATTGAAAAATCAAGCAAATTTGAACTAATTTTTGATTAACAACTGTTCGTATTGTGAAAATTATAATTCCCCCCAATTTCAGGACAGCTAGTTAAAGTGTAAATTTAACAGTTGTAT
>JABMNK010000137.1 GCA_013204595.1 Flammeovirgaceae bacterium | reverse complement strand
TTAAAAGGCCTTTTTACCACTTTACATTAAAATATTAAAATATGAAGACTATTAAAGGACCTGCTATCTTTTTAGCACAGTTTTTGGATGATAGTAAACCCTACAATAATCTCAAAAATATTTGTGAGTGGACGGCTTCGTTGGGTTATAGAGGTGTTCAAATCCCTGCATGGGACAAGCGTGTAATTGATATTACTTTGGCCGGTCAAAGTAAAGATTATTGTGATGAAATAAAAGGCATAGTCCAGGAGGCAGGTTTAGAGATCACCGAATTGGCTACTCATTTACAAGGGCAATTAGTGGCCGTGCACCCTGCCTATAACACGATGTTTGATAATTTCGCTCCGGCCGAATATAAAGGGAACCCAAAGGCTCGTACGGAATGGGCGGTAAATCAAGTAAAGTCTGCAGCTTCCGCAAGTAGGCATTTGGGTATAAATGTGATGGCAAGTTTTTCGGGTGCTTTGGTTTGGCCTTTCATGTACCCTTGGCCACAAAGACCTTCTGGATTGGTTGAAGCAGGTTTTGCTGAATTAGCCAAAAGATGGATGCCTATTCTTGATCATTGTAAGGACCTAGGGATAGCTCTTTGTTATGAAGTGCATCCTGGTGAAGACTTGCATGATGGGATAACCTTTGAGCGTTTCCTGGAGGCGACAGGAAATCATCAGGCAGTCAATTTGCTCTATGACCCGAGTCATTTTGTGTTACAAAATCTAGACTATCTGCAATATATTGATCATTATCATTCATTTATTAAAATGTTTCACGTCAAGGACGCAGAGTTAAATCCTACTGGAAAATCAGGGGTTTATGGGGGGTATCAAGATTGGATTGATCGACCTGGAAGATTTCGTTCATTAGGAGATGGGCAAGTGGATTTTGCCGGAATCTTCAGTAAACTCAGTCAATATGGGTATGATGGATGGGCAGTGCTTGAATGGGAGTGCTGCATCAAATCACCCGTTCAAGGCGCTGAGGAAGGCGCTGATTTCATCGCAGATCACATCATCAACGTCACCGAAAAAGCCTTTGATGACTTTGCAGGAGGAGTAATTGACGAGGCCACGAACAAAAAAATACTGGGAATAGATAATTAATAAATCATGAAAAGAGTATTACCCTTTTTACTGGTCCTATGGATCGTAGCATGCACCGCTGAAAAAGAAGCAGAGCACCCTTTAGCTGTTTGGGTTTTTAGATCTGTTTTGGATCAAAAACCTCGTATGGTTACGGCAGCTATTGACTCATCTCTTTGGGTAGCCTATGACACTCAAACGGGGCTGCTGTACAAGGCATGGCAAGGAGGTGTCTTGTTGGATGGAGCTGTTTACACTATGGCCCATGGCCCACAACCAACCAGCCTAGGAAATCCCTATTTTGAATCAGAAGATCAAAGTTGGTTATTAATGAGTGAAGGAAATTCAGTAGCATTTGATTTCCAGTACAAAGGTCATGTTATTAAAGGGACTAATGTCATCTTTAATTACGAGATCACAAGTCCGGAAGGAGATAAAATTCAAATTTCAGAATCTCCTTCTTTTGTAAAAAATGAATCTCAAAATGGACTTAAACGAGATTTTGAAATACAAAATGCTTCATCGTATCAATTGGCATTGAAAACCAATCTGGGTATTTTGATGAACGAGCAAGATTACAAAACACTCGCCCCGTTTGAAATAATCACCTCATTGGAAGTAGGTGTTGCTGACTTGAAATTTCAAGTAGTCAAGGGAATTTTTACTTTAAATAATGGTCATACTGAATGGGAGGTCTATTATCATCCAGCTTTTGACCAATTAGCTTCTTCGGGCACTGAAAGTTCAGCGGACGATGCTTCAGTGAGTGGGTTGGCTATGATTGAAAAAAGTGATTGTTCAGCTTGCCACAATGAAAAACTAAAAACTGTTGGCCCCGCTTATCTAACCATAGCAAAGAAATACGGAGATGATCAGGCGACAGTAGAGATGCTTGCAGGAAAAATAATTAATGGGGGAGGAGGTGTATGGGGAGTAGAGATGATGACAGCGCATCCAGATTTAATACCCAACGATGCTGCCCAAATTGTGCGCTACATATTGCGTTTGGACGATAAAATCTTAACGCCGTTTGATAAATATGCTGTAGGAGAGAAATCCGTCCCTCTTAATTTATCCGAAAAATATGAGGGAGGTGCAGGTAAAGGCTTTATGGCCCATCTTTATTTGAATTCAGATCATTCAGAGCCGCTTGATGTGATAGAGAAGTCAGTACCGGCAAGACAAGGTCCTATTAGTAAAATACATACCCTGTCGGAAGCTGATTTGATTAATTTTCAAGAACACATTGTCGTCGAGTACAAAGGCTTTTTAAATATTGAGCAAGAAGGAAGTTATGATTTTCGACTGATTAGTGATGATGGCTCATTTTTGTTTTTAGATGATCAAATAGTGATTGATAATGGCGGGGATCATGGACGTCAAATTCGAGACGGTGAAATGTTTTTAAAGGCTGGCTTGCATCCCATAAAGGTGCTTTTTGGACAAGGAGGGGGAGGGGCCATGATTTCGCTTCAGTGGTTTGATAAGTTAGCGGAAAGCTTTGTTTTGTTAGATGATAAAGTCGTCTCATTTGAGTTAAGTGATGTAGGTGAAACGGCTAGCTATGTTCCGGCAGGCCAGTTAACGAAGGGAATACCAGGTGATGCACTTCCGTTGCAAGCGGTTCATCCGGCGTTTAAGTTGGCGCAAGCAAGACCGGATGATTTTATGCCTCGAGTAGGTGGTATTGATTTTCTTTCTGATGGACGCATGGTCGTATGTACTTGGGATTCCTTGGGCCCTGTTTATATCATAGAGAATTGGGAATCTGGAATTCCTGACAAAATGAATGTCAAAAGAATAGCTTTTGGCTTGGCAGAGCCTTTGGGCTTAAAAGTTGTAGACGATCAGATTTATGTTTTACAAAAACAAGAACTCACCAAGTTAATAGATCTAGATGGTGACGAGTTAATAGATGAATACCAAACAGTGAGTAATGATTGGAAGGTATCAGGTAACTTCCATGAATTTGCTTTTGGATTGGTTTATCAAGAAGGATTTTTTTATGCAACATTGGCGACAGCAATTACGCCAGGTGGAGCAAGTGCGAATCCGCAAATATCTGATAGAGGAAAAGTTATTCAAATTGATAAGGCTACAGGCAAAGTAGCATTTATCGCTTCAGGATTAAGAACTCCTAATGGCATTGGGGTTGGCAAGGATAATGAGATTTTTGTGGCAGATAATCAAGGAGATTGGTTGCCAGCTAGTAAAATTATACATATTAAAGAGGGTGCTTTTTATGGATCAAGATCGGTAGATTTTGAGGGGACCGCAGGCGTTCAAGAAACGCTGCCAGTAGTTTGGTTGCCTCAAGATGAGATTGGAAACTCACCGAGTACGCCTATTTCACTTGACCTAGGGCCATATAAAGGCCAAATGATCCATGGGGAAGTAACAAATGGAGGTATTAAGCGTGTATTTATTGAAAAGGTCAATGGCCATTATCAAGGCGCTCTTTTTAGGTTTGTACAAGGTTTAGAGGCAGGTGTTAACCGGATGACCTGGGCACCTAATGGTTCTTTAGTGATCGGAGGGGTAGGCTCTTCAGGTAATTGGGGACATACAGGTAAGTTTTGGTATGGATTGCAGAGTCTTACTTATAATGAGCAATCAGCATTCGAAATGCTTAGTGTCAGTGCGAAATCGAATGGCTTCGAGATTACCTTTACCGAACCCATCATGGAGGGTCAAAACATTAGTGCTGAAGATTTCATGATTCAGCAATGGCGCTATGAACCGACTAGTGAATATGGTGGACCTAAGTTGGATTTGGAAAACCTGCAAGTGAAGTCCTTTCATTTATCTACAGATAGAAAGACAGTATTCATGGAGCTTCCAGGAATTAAAGAAAACCGGGTGGTGTATTTCAGAATTATTAGGCCTTTTGCAAGTGCTTCAGGAAATGAACTTTGGACGACGGAATCTTGGTATACGCTTAATCAAATTCCTGAGAATTTACCAGGTCAGACGACTGACTATAAAGTAGCGCATAATACCTTAACGGATGAGGAACTTACAAATGGATGGAAACTTCTTTTTGACGGAAAATCAACGACAGGATTACGGAATTATAATAGTACCGAACTTGGTGAAAAGTGGAATATTCAGGATGAGTCCCTGCATTTAGTTGGTGTAAATGCCGGAGGTGAATGGAAATACAAAAGCGGTGGAGATGTGGTAGTCACAGATAAAGTCTATAAAGATTATGAATTTTATATAGAATGGAAAATAGCACCGAAGGGAAATAGCGGTGTGATCTATAATGTGATTGAAGACCCTAAATTTGGTGCACCTTGGCTTACAGGCCCAGAGATGCAAATTTTGGATAACGCAGGTCATCCAGATGGTCAATTCCCCAAGCATTTGGCAGGAGATCTTTATGATATGATTGCTTCCAAAGTAATTTCAGCAAATGGACCGAATCAATGGAATAGGGCTAGACTTATCGTTAAAGATGGTCATGTAGAACAATGGTTAAATGGATTCAAATCAGTATCATTTGATTTTTGGACAGAGGAATGGGATCAGCGAGTAAAAAACAGTAAATTTAAAGATATGCCGGCCTTTGGCACCGGACATGAAGGACATATTGTCTTACAGGATCATACAGATGAAGTATGGTTTAGGAATATTAAAATCAGATCCTTATGAACAAACGTACCTTCCTTAAAAATGCAGCATCGATATCCTTAGGGATTGGGATTATGCCTAATCTCCTTGCGACTGACAAGTCAATAACAAGAAAAATAGGATTACAGTTGTATACAGTGAGAGATTTAATGGCTGCTGATCCAAGAGGGACGCTAGCTCAAATAGCTCAAATAGGATATACTGAAATTGAAACTTCGGGTTATAGCCAAGGTAAATTATACGGAATGGATCCCGTTGAATTTAATAAGATTATTACGGATCTGGGTATGAGGATTATCAGTGGACATATCTATATAGATCAGTTTGAAAATGATTGGGATCGGGTTTTGCATATGGCAAATACACTGGATCAGCAGTACATGGTTTTACCGTATTTACTGCCAGATCAACGTACAGGGCTTGATGTCTACCATAGGATGATTTCATTATTAAATAAGCGAGGAGAAGAGGCTAGGAAATCAGGTAAGGTAGTAGCTTATCATAATCACGATTTTGAATTTGATAAAATAGACAATATTACTCCCTTGGAACTGTTATTAAATGAAACGGATCCCGAGCTGGTTCAATTTGAGTTAGATCTTTATTGGGTGACCAGGTCAGGTAATGCTCCTTTGGATCTGTTTAAAAAATTCAGTAAAAGGTTTACTCTATGGCATGTTAAGGATATGAATGACCAGCGTGATTTTACTGAGGTGGGCAATGGAACTATCGATTTTAGTTTAATTTTTGACAATTTTAAATTATCTGGTATGAAGCATTTCTTCATTGAGCAAGACCAGTCGGTAAATCCAATCGAAAGTATCCGTACGTCATTTAAAAACGTTCAATCGTATATATAAGGGTTAAGTTAGAATCATTAAAGTGCTGATAATGACAGATATATTAAGTGTAATTAAATGATAGATGAATGAAGAAGCGTCGATTGATAAGTCTCCTTTTTGTTTTTTTATTTGCTGTATTTGCTTTTGTAAATATTAATGACATTGATCCGTTACTTTGGGTGAGTCTCTATGCATTTATTGGTCTGCTTCATTTGCTCATCTTCTTTGGTAAATACGACCAACGAATCATAATATTTGTGGGGATTGGATTGTGTGCCTATGCGTGCTTTTATGTGCCTACTGTATGGGATTGGATTATTGCCAATGATAAAATTGATTTGATTGGTAAGATGAAAGCAGATAAGCCTCATATCGAGGGTACTCGCGAGTTTGGTGGGTTATTGATTGCTACTTTTTCCTTAGGGTATCAATTAAGGCTTCATAAATCGTAAAAAACCCATTTAAAATTCATGTTCTTCACTATGTTTGCGGTCTTATCAAGAAAGGTAGAGGGATAGGCCATGTGAAATCTTGGCAACTCTGATGTAATTGGTGCTAAATCCTACTTCGCTGATTCGAAGAAAGATAAAGAGACTAGTTACTTCTTTCTTGACGATACCCTAACCAAGTAAAGATGACAATAGTTGATATTGTAAAAGAAAGAATTCTAGTGCTAGACGGTGCTATGGGCACCATGATTCAACGGCATGATTTGCAGGAAGCCGACTTCAGAAATGATCGATTAAAGGATCATCATATATCTTTAAAGGGCAATAATGATTTACTTTCGATTACGCGACCAGATATCATAAAAGAAATTCATGAAGCTTATTTTGAAGCTGGTGCAGATATTGTTGAAACCAATACTTTTTCTAGTACGAGTATTGCACAAGGGGATTATGGATTGCAAGATTGGATCTATGAGTTAAATTATCAATCTGCTCAGATAGCTAGAGAAGTGGCTGATCGTTTCACGGTACTTGATCCCGATAAACCTAGATTTGTAGCAGGCTCTATAGGTCCTACCAATACCACGGCCTCTTTATCACCTGATGTAAATGATCCAGGGTACCGTGCGGTTACTTTTGATCAATTGAGAATCGCCTTTAAGCAACAAATTGAAGCCTTGTTAGATGGTGGAGTAGATTTGTTGTTGCTTGAAACCATCATTGATACGCTTAATGCCAAAGCGGCTTTGTTTGCAGTAGAGGAGGTGAGATTTGAGCGAAAAATCAACACTCCTGTGATGGTTTCTGGGACGATTACAGATGCGTCTGGTCGTACCCTTTCTGGACAAACTACCGAAGCTTTTTTAATCTCTATATCTCATTGTGATCTTTTTAGTGTAGGATTGAATTGTGCTTTTGGAGCTGAAATGATGCGTCCTTACCTACAAGTATTGGCCGATAAAACTGATTTTCTAGTAAGTGCGCATCCCAATGCAGGACTGCCAAATGAATTTGGTCAATATGATGAAACACCTGAAGAAATGGTCTTACAGATAGAAGCCTATTTAAAAAATAATCTCGTAAACATCGTTGGAGGGTGTTGTGGCACTACTCCAGCACACATTAAGGCAATAGCTCAAATAGCTAAAAATTTTAAACCTAGACGAATAGTATATGCCCAGTAAATTATATGATGCCATAGATAAAAGCATCCTAAAAGCCATTCCTAATCCAAGTAAGGAAGCTTATGAAATCAAAATAAAAATTCCTGAATTTACCTTTTTGGGCGTTCAAGAACAGCCAGATTTCGCAAATATATATTTGACTTTTTATCCGAAAGGGAAAATCATTGAGCTAAAATCATTGAAGCTCTATGCATTTCATTTGCGAGATGTCGTAGTTTCTTATGAGCGATTGATCAATATTTTTTATGCACATGTCATGGAAGTTTATGATCCTGAGAGATTAAGAATTGTGATGAATTGCAATCCTAGAGGAGGAATTAGTTCACGGTTGACCATCGATTCAGATTGGGCAGCGCGCGGTGGAGAAGAACGATTTAAGGATTGGTTGTATGGAGGTACCGATGATAATTGGAATGTAGTGATGTGATTTTTATCCTTTTTTTAACCTATGAAACCTTTAATGCTTTCCGGCCTTGAGCCGCTTATTATCACTTCTGAAACTAATTTTGTTAATATTGGTGAACGAACCAATGTGACGGGTTCGATTAGATTTGCAGGTCTAATCAAAGATGAAAAATACGATGAGGCATTAGAGGTAGCTTTAGATCAAGTAAGAGGAGGTGCCCAGATTTTGGATGTAAACATGGACGATGGTATGCTTGACGGAAAAGCCGCCATGATTAAGTTTTTACATTTAATAGGTTCGGAGCCAGAAATAGCTCGAATTCCGATCATGGTCGATTCTTCCAAATGGGAGATTATTGAAGCTGGGCTCAAATGTATTCAAGGTAAGGGAGTTGTTAATTCTATTTCACTCAAAGAAGGGCCCGAGTCCTTTTTAAATCAAGCGCGAAAAATAAAACAGTATGGTGCGGCAACTGTGGTCATGGCTTTTGATGAATTTGGTCAAGCAGACACTTACGAACGACGAATACTCATCTGTGAGCGTGCCTATTGGTTACTAGTAAATGAGGTTAAATTTCCGCCACAAGATATTATTTTTGACCCCAATATATTTCCCGTTGCTACGGGAATCCCCGAGCACAATAATTATGCTCTAGATTTTTTTCAAGCGACGAAATGGATCAAAGAGAACTTACCTGGTGCTAAGGTGAGCGGTGGTGTTAGTAATGTTTCTTTTTCCTTTAGAGGTAACAATATTGTGAGAGAAGCGATGCATTCTTCTTTCCTTTTCCATGCAATTCAGCATGGAATGGATATGGGTATCGTGAATGCAGGACTTATTGAAGTCTACGACTTAATTCCAAAGGATTTATTGAAGTATGTGGAGGATGTACTGCTCAATAGGCGGGAAGATGCGACCGAAAGGTTGGTCGAATTTGCGGGAACCGTCACAGGTGCAGGTAAGGAAAAAATAGTCGACAACGAGTGGCGCAAAGGGACCGTTGAAGAGCGATTGGCCCATGCACTTATCAAAGGGGTAGTAGATTTTGTTGAGGTCGATACGGAGGAGGCAAGACTTAAGTATGACAAACCTCTCCATGTAATTGAACAGCCCTTAATGGCTGGGATGAACACAGTTGGAGATCTTTTTGGTAGCGGTAAAATGTTTTTACCTCAGGTTGTCAAAAGTGCGCGGGTGATGAAAAAAGCGGTAGCCTATTTATTGCCTTATTTAGAAGCTGAGAAATCCGAAAAAAACAGCAGTAAAGGAAAGATCTTAATGGCCACTGTTAAAGGTGATGTTCATGATATAGGAAAGAATATCGTAGGTGTTGTCTTGGGATGCAATAATTATGACATTATTGATCTTGGCGTGATGGTTCCTGCCCATAAAATCATTGAAGAGGCCATTGCACAAAAAGTTGATATTATAGGATTGAGCGGACTCATTACACCCTCTCTTGATGAAATGGTGACGGTTGCGGAAGAAATGGAACGCAAAGCAATGAAGATTCCTTTGCTCATAGGAGGCGCGACTACTTCGAGAATCCATACTTCTGTAAAAATTGCGCCAAAATATAGTGGTCCTACGATTCATGTGTTAGATGCTTCCAAATCAGTTGCTGTGGCCTCGAAGTTGTTAGGGGAAGATACTGATAATTTCAGTGCTGCTATCAGGGCTGAGTATGAGGATTTAGCTAGTTCACACCATAGTAAACAGGAAGAAAAAACGTTGGTTTCATTAAGGGCCGCACGTGCAAATGCATTTAAAATTGACTGGACGACTTACCAGCCGCCTGTGCCTTCCTTTTTAGGAACCAAGTATTTTGAAAACTATCCACTGGCCGAAATCAGGGAATACATAGATTGGACCCCATTTTTTTCAACTTGGATGCTAAAGGGTAAATATCCCCAAATATTTGATAATCACATCATAGGTAAGGAAGCCAAAAGTCTATTCAATGATGCAAACGAACTTTTGGATCAGATTATTGCCGATAATTCTTTACAAGCAAATGCAGTGATCGGTTTTTATAAAGCAAATGCGGTCTTAGATGATATTGAGATCGATCATGAAGAGATTAAGAGGATTCATTTTTTAAGGCAACAAGGTAAAAAAGGTTCAGGGATTCCAAATATTTCCTTGGCTGATTTTATTGCGCCTAAATCAACCGGTCTTTCAGATTATATTGGAGGCTTTGCTACGACGGCAGGTGTGGGTATTGAGACCTTGCTGGCAGGATTTGAAGCTGATCACGATGATTATAATTGCATTATGATTAAATCGATTGCAGATCGACTAGCAGAGGCATTTGCCGAATTAATGCACTTAAAAGTCAGAAAGGAATATTGGGGTTATGAAACGACAGAATCATTAACTAATGCTGATTTGATTAAAGAAAAATATCTAGGTATAAGACCTGCGCCTGGTTATCCAGCTTGTCCTGATCACACAGAAAAAAATGCTTTATTTAGGTTACTAGATGCCGAGAAGAACACCGGGATTTATTTAACTGAGTCATTTGCCATGTATCCAGCATCTTCGGTCAGTGGCTTTTATTTTTCACACCCACAGTCTAAGTATTTTGGATTAGGAAAAATAGGTGAGGACCAATTGGATGATTATGTAAATAGGAAGAATATGAGCAAGGAAGAAGCTGAACGTTGGTTGGCACCTGTATTGGGTTATAAATAGTCTATGGGTGGGCATTCATTGCCATAAACCAAATGAGCTCCTTTTTTAATACTTGTATGTGTGCTGGCAATTCAGAGTACACTATGGGGTTAAAAGAGATTTTAAGCCAAGCTATTTTTAAATTCCAAGGGACTTTTATGGGTAACTTTCATGAAAGATTTGTAAAAAGGGGAATATGAGGAAAAACCAACAAGTGATACTAGGGAATCCATCTTATTCATTTTTAGGTAGCCAGATATAATCATCTCTTGGATATCATAAAATCCGGACTCTCTGTAGAAACTCAGAAAAATTTAATGGAGAATGATATTTAAACACAAAATATAGATGACTTTGAGGAATATTTAGTTTTGCTGACAATTCTGTCAGGCTGATGTTTTTATTTCTGAAAATATTATTTTCAATTCCTTTTTGACTTGTTTTAAGATAGAATTCCAGGTTTGAGTTAATGATTGCTTTTCTCTACCTTAGAGCGCTGTAACGGTTATTTTATGAATCATACAAACGATCCTTTAGAATCCCAACCCAACAACCCCTTACACCGCGTTAAATTATCAGATATATTGGAATATCTGGTGGAGAAGCACGGATGGGAGAAAATGGCTTACGAGATCAATATTAATTGCTTTAAGAGCAATCCGACCATTAAATCAAGCCTTACTTTCTTGAGAAAAACGCCTTGGGCTCGAGACAAGTTAGAGCGTTTTTATTTACACTCTATTTCTAAGGATAATTAATATATTTAGTTCAGTTGGCATGGAAAATGATTCTATTGTTCATTGGGATCGTATTTACAAAACCAAAACCCCTAAAGAGGTAAGTTGGACAGAAACGGTGCCTCATATATCTTTAAATTTATTTCTTAATTCATATTTCTTACCAGGCCGCAATTGAATTATATCTTTGAATTCAAGGGCAATCAGCACATTGGCCATTTGATTCATTTCAATCTTAGCTTTTATTGACAATTCATCGATACTCATTTAGTCTGCAGTCAAAAGCAAATCATAGATGATTTTCTTAGGAGTTGTAAGCTTTTTTCTTAGGGTCTTATATTGAGTATTTTTATGTTTTTGTGAAGTCCAATTTAGATTATAAGCAAGCGTCTCTGCTCCAGTATATATCAATGCTTTTTGAGATTGAATGAGTTGATTACAGCCTTCTGAGAAAGGTTCATTCAGTTTTCCAGGAACGGCAAATACCGATTTGTCATATGAATAGGCAATGTTGGCGGTAATGAGTGCACCTCCTTTTTTTGCAGCTTCAATGACCATAGTGGCATCTGATAGACCTGCGATAATTCTATTGCGCATCGGGAATAAATAGGCTTCTGGACGTGTTCCAGGAAGTTGCTCTGAGAGGATCGCGCCATTTCTGCAAATTTTATCTGCTATCTTTTGATGCACTTTGGGATATAGTTGATCTATTCCACCAGCGATAACGGCATAATTGGTGAGATTTAATTTCAATGCCTGTTTATGAGCTGCCACATCAATTCCATAAGCCAAGCCACTGACAATTGTTGCATTAAAGTCACTACAGGTGGTTACAATTTCTCTCGTACAATTGATGCCATAAGGAGTCGCACTTCTCGTGCCCACAATTGCGAGAGATCGCTCAGGATTAAGGTTTGATTGACCCCTCATATAAATAGTACAGGACTGTCTTTCAACTCCTTTAATCGATAAGGATAGTTGATGTGAAAATAAGGAATAGGGGTGATGTCATGGATTTTACATTTGGCCAAAATAGCATCAGCCTCTTCAAACGGTCTTTTTTCTAGCAGTGCATTAATGGTCTTCAATCCCATGTCGGGAATTGTCAGTAATTCATCTTTACTTGCGGAAAATAATTTTTCTACCGAACCAAAATAGTGAATTAATGTCCGGGCATTTGAGTTTCCAATACCCGGTACTAAGAGAAGCGCACACAGAAGATAAGATTCATCCTTCATTTAGAAGGCAACTCATTTTTTAGTTTAAAAAGAAATTCCCGAACACTTTGCAGAGATTTAATAAGATCTAATTTACTCTTGACATCATCTGATCCATTATGAATAAAATCACGAGCTCCTTGTAATGTAAACCCTTTTTCCTTGACAAGATGGTATATAAGTTTGATATTTTTAATATCCTCTTGAGTAAATTGTCGGTTGCCTTTTCTGTTTTTTTTTGGTTTAATCAGATCAAATTCACTCTCCCAAAACCTTATCAACGAAGTGGCTACCTTTAAGCTATCGGCAACTTCACCTATGCTGAAATATTTTTTTTCTATTTCTTTTTCTTTGTAAGGCACTTAACTGAATTTATTTTTCAATTTAAATAATTTATTC
>JABMNK010000136.1 GCA_013204595.1 Flammeovirgaceae bacterium | reverse complement strand
TCGGTTGATGTATTGGGTGTTGCCTCATTTAACAATATAAAAGGAAATGTAAACCCAAAGGAGGGCTATAGCGGTACGGGTAATTTCGCGGTAACAGCTCCTGGCCTTGGGGCTGGTTCGGGAACAGTATCTGTGAAAAAAGGAGCTGAGGAAAATGCCGTGACTCAATATAAATTAACAGGAGGTGCTTTTAATGCCACCATAATGGGACAGACGGCGATTATTAGTGGTGTTAATTATGATTCGACGACAAATGCTTTTAGTGCAAACAAGGGTAATTTGAATTTAAGTGTTCTAGGGACTAACCTAGATATTGAAATAATTAATCCTAGTCTTTCCGAAAACAAGAAATTTGATTTTGAAAGTGCCACGGGGGTAATTCCTGAATTGGTTTTTGCCGATCAAGCCAAAATGTCTAATATTTTGGTCCGCGTAGTAAAGAGAGGAGATTTGTATGAGTTCGATGGAGAATCAAATTTTGATTTGAAAGGTCAAATTGGAGGTGCTTCAGCTTCAGCTTCAGGAAATGTGAGTATTTCAAAGAAAGGTCAAGAGGAAGCACAACTTAAATTTAAAAATGCTGACTTAGCCTTAAGTATATACGGTCAGAGTTTACAATTGCAAGGGTTGAATTATGCCGACGGAGAGTATGAAGTGAGCAAGGCGACCGCTCAGATTACACCTCCATTCTTAAATAAAAAACTTGAGGCGTCTATCAATGAATTAAAAATCAATAGTAGTGGCTATACGTTTGCTAAATCTGAAATCAACACCCAGCTAGGTGTTGATTTTGGAATTTTAAATGCCAATTTAGATAAGCTGACAATTGAAAAAACAGGGGATAGCTGGATTGTTTCGGGTGATGGCGGTTTATCTGCTGGAGGAACTTCATTTTTCGGTTACAGTATTCCAGCAATAGCCGGTTCGGGAACTTTAACTCATGATTTTGGCGCGAATAAAACTGATAAAGAGTTAAAAGAAGTATCCGCTACTTTGCCTGCAATCGAATTCCCAGGGTCCATTATGCCGGGTAAAATTGGGGGAAGCGCAGAAATTCCTATTTTACCTGGCTTGAACGCGGTGGCTTCAGCCGGGTTGTCAGGAAATGTGCAAATACCAGGGTTAGAACTTCGATTAAAGAAGAACGGGGATCAAATATATGAAATTTCGGCGGGCACCCCAGAAGGAAAGCCAGCCACAGGTGAGTTGAGAGCATTCATGAGTGTCGGTGTGGGAACTGGTATCCCACTAATTGCCTCAGTGTCAGTAAGCGTTGGAGCAGAAGGCACAATTGCCGTTGGACTAAACTTCAATGTATCAAAGGAAATATCCATTAATAAGGAGGGCAGTTCAATTAATTTGGATACAAAATCGATGGAAACAGCTTATCAATTAACTGGAGATCTTTCCTTGGCTGCATTTTTAGAGTTAAAGGCAACTGCATTTTACTTCTTTACCAAATCCTATAAAAAAGAATTGGCAAAAACAACGTTAGGTTCGTTTCAAAAATCCGATAAAGAAGACTTTAAATGGATCAAACGAGATCAACCATTACAGGAAAATGGAGAGCATTTGGACGATATCAAGAAGAATTTAAAAGTAGATGTGAGATCAGCAGAGAACAGAATATGGACAAAAGATCAATTTGTATCTGCGTCATCCGGGTGGTTTAAAGGTGAAAGAAATCGTATTTTGGTTGTTGATCAAGCGCTTGAGGAGTATGATGCCATTAGAGGGGATAGCACCGATGCTCTTATAAAGGTTAGCGCGTTAAATAAATTATCAGCTTTACTTAATAATTATCTTAAGGTGTCCGATGGAACTTCAAGCAGAACGAAGACAGTATTGGAGTTAGAAGCGCAGATTCAAGCCGCTTTGATCGAGTTACAACAATTTGAAGCCAAATTAATAGAATAATAGTTTTTAATTTTATAGTTCATGAAAAAAGACTCCTTATCAACAGATAATCAAATTTCATATTTGAGCTATTCAAACTATTATTCTAATCCATTTTATTTAAGATCACTATCCAAATTATGTGGTATTGAGGCAGCTCCTTTAGAGTCTGCCAAAATATTAGAACTTGGTTGTGCCTCAGGAGGGAATATTTTGCCTTATGCAATGAAATTCCCTCAAGCTCAAATAATAGGAGTTGATTTTTCTGCTGTTCATATAAGGTCAGCTAACGATTTCAAGGAACAGGCAGGTCTTTCTAATATTGAATTTGTCCATGGTGACATTGTAGATGTGGACTTTTCATTTGGTCAGTTTGATTACATTATTGTACATGATGTTTACTCTTGGGTTTCAGAGATAACGCGGACTAAAATATTAAATATTTGCAAGGAAAATTTGAGTTCAAATGGCTTGGTATATATAAATTATAATACGTTACCTGGATGGAACAGTTTAGCAACAATCAGAGAAATGGCATTGTATCATGCTAATAATTTTGAAAGCACATCGGAGAAAATAGCTCAAATTAGATTACTTCTTGATTTCGTCAAAGAGGCTGTTCAAGAGTCAAATAGTGCTTATTCAAGGCTAATTATTGAAACAGTGGAAATGTTGAAGGGAAAGCCAGATTTTAGTATTGCGCATGATTTTTTAGAGTCCAATGGTCAAGCTTTTTATTTTTCTCGATTTATCCAAGATGCTGGTGGCAATGGATTACAATATCTTGTGGACGCTGAGGTTTCTAAAATGTACATAAATAATTATTCCAAAGTGATAAGTGATAGACTTGGGGAAATTGATAATGTTGTAAGAATGGAACAATATCTGGATTTCATCGTGAACCGAGCATATCGTCAGACTATTTTGTGTCATGATTCTCTGCCAATTAATCGAAATTTAGAATTGAATGCCATAGTTGACTTTTATTTCAAAATGGATCTTGTAGCTGATTTAGATAAAGGTATTTCTTATGACAATCCAGATGAAGAGATAAAGTTTTATATAAACAATAGTCGTGAGGATGTTATTTCCACAAAGAATCCTATTCTTAAGACAATTCTAGAAACGCTTAGTGAACAGACGCAATATTTGTCCTTTGATGATTTAATTACTAGAGCGAAAGAAAAGTTAGTGCAATGGGATACGCAAGAAATTGAATCACAAGCGAAGATAAGTTTAATGGATCTTTTTTTAAAAGGGAAAATTGAGATACGATCTGATTTGATAGTAACCAACAGCAATGAAATTGATTCTCCGAAAGCATGGGAATATGCCGTCCAGCAATGTATTTATTTAAAACAGAATATTGTTACCAACATATTTTTCGAAACGGTGCAGTTAACCCTCTTTGAATTTTATTTGATTAGGTATTTAGACGGAGAGAATACCAGAGAGGATATTTTGAAAAGTATGCTCAAACATTTCAAAAATGGAGATTTGGAAACAAATTATGGAGGTAAGAAAGTGACCTCAGAAGAAAAATTATTGGGTATCATTTCTTTAGCCTATATAGATGCCATTGAGAAGTTAGAAAGACAGGCGTTGTTGGTTTAGTTATTTTTTTGACTGTACTTAACAAAGATTATGAAAGATTATGAAAGATAAGATCAGCACGGAGGCGAAAACGAAACATCTTCCTTGTTGTACTTGCGACCTGATTTGGTAAAGATGGAGACAGCCACTATTGAATCAGGGGCAAATCAAAAAAGACTGGATTTAAATCC
>JABMNK010000016.1 GCA_013204595.1 Flammeovirgaceae bacterium | reverse complement strand
TTATTTTATTTTGATACAAATCGATCAAATCATCAGCACCTTTGGTTTTCCATAAAGTTTCTTCAAATCCTTCAGTGTCCTGATATCTTATGTTGAGACAAATAGTTAACGCAGTATTAAATATTTTTGCCGCATCTTCTTCACTAAGTAGGCCGGATTTAATTTTTTTCTTTAGCCCTTTTTCAACTTTCTCCATCGAAAAGTAGATAACTGATTTTTCAACGACATTTTGAGAGGTAAAGCTGAGTTCATTGTAAATCTCGTATGTATAACTTTCTTTTAATAATTCAATTTTGGTTGCAATGTCATCTCCTAGAAAGTGAGGGGTAATACGATCGATAAACTCCACTTCTTTTGTTTCTTTCATGTCATAACTAAAAACAAACTCCTGACCATAACCACTGATTGACCAAACTAAAGCAACAAAGCATACTATTAACATTCGAAATAGAGACATAACTATAAATTAATTAAAAAGTAAACAAGACTAAAATTTAAATATTTCGCAACAAAATTAAGAAATGACTAGCAATACATTTCCTTTACAGACCAATTTTTTCACAAGTAACCAATTTTTTTTATCAAAAAGATAGAGATTTCAATAAAAACTCAAAGCTATTTGGACTATCGTCTGCGTACAAAAGATGTGAAAATCGAACGCCAAGATCTAAATCCACCAGTCTTAAAAACCTAAAATCAAAGGTAAGCTCCATGCCCATTGATCGATAGTCTTCGGATGAGAGTGGTACATTTCCTTGAAAGGAAACGTCGGTGAGCGGGGTGATTTCTTTAATAGATAGTTGTTTAAGATGGGATATCGAAAGGTCATAAAACAAATTAGTTTTTATTCTTTTTAAAAATATTATAGGTCCCAGTGCGAGATCTGGATAGCATAGGGGTAATGAGTAATTGAAGCCAACGCTACGGATGTTGTCATGTGGCGCCTTTTCATAACCCCTAGCATATCTGAAATTATCTAAAAATTTGTAGGACGAGGCAAATGGCTCGGCATGATATGCCAATTCGGTATAAAAACTATGATTTCGACTGATTCCAGGGAAATAAATGGTGCTGTTGATTAAAAATGAAAAAGAAGCATTTGGTGTTTGGCCGATCGTTTTGTTGTAGTTCGACGCGACGACGATCCCCATCCTCGGATTAATTTGCTGAAAGGCTTTTCTGCGTACAAACTGCATCAAAACATCAAGGTCATAATTCAGAAAGGTACCGTCTGTTCCCGTAAGTGGATCTTCAAATTGAACCCAGCGTTTATGGACCTTTTGGGTAATCCAAATCTTATTGTAGAAATTGTCTACCGTGAGATTAAAAGGCAGTCGAATACCCATTGCGATGTCTTTTTCTAGCCAATTTTGGGTAATTACCTTTAGGTTGGGTGATTTTATGTTGTTTTCTTCTGTTTCGAAATATACAGGCAAGTAGCTGCTTCTATTGGATTGCTCAGCACTGAGATTGATGACAGGATAATATTGAGCGAAATCAATACCGAACGACCAAGTGCTTCCTTTTTCATTTAGATTGTAATTATATCTAGCGATTCCGGATAAAGTAGCCATCTTATTATCGACGAAGACATTTATGCCTAGGTCAGGGGTGAAGTAGGAAAGATTGCGACTATGTATTTTTAACCCATCTGTGTTTTTGTAATCATGTACGGTATAGGATTCCGTAGGGATGCTAGTCAGTATATCTGACTTGGAAGTTGATTGATAGTTATCAATTAATGAATAGTTAATCGCCCCGATTTTCTTCCAATTGGCAACATTTATTTCGGTTATGTGTGCGTCATACCCATTTATTGAATACAGACTATATGTCAAATATTGACCATTGGGTGAAACGTCTGGCGAGACGGCACCAAGTAAAGTAGAGGTCACTTGGTAAACTTGTCCATCATCGATCGATATCGCATATATGTTGTTAATGCCATTGAAAATACCATCAAAAAACAGGTATTTATCGTGATAGTTAAGATGAGCAATGTGTTCAATCCACCAAGGACTTAAAAGTGTGGATTGATCGGTATCCCTATTAATTATCTGAATGGCATTACGACCTGATTTGCGGACAATAGTAGCTAATCGATGCTCATTGATCCAAGTTGGGTAGGCGTATTGATAATTATCTGTGTTTTTTATAATTTTCTTTAGACGACCATCTGCCACGTCAAGTAGGTGCAGGGCATAATATTGATCAGCAGGGGAATGTACTGCGATGAGTTCAAGGCCAGTTGGAGAAAGTTCAGGAGCGAAGTACCTCGCCTTAGTGGTGAGTTGATTTTTTAGCTTTGTTCGCAGGTCATAGCGCATTATGTTGCTATACTCTACATTACCCCATCGAGCATCAAATCTTTTTTCTGCCCATAAAATATGGGAAGAATCGAGACTTAAACTTGCATTAAAAGGTGAATAGAGGCCTGGATGAAATAGTTGCTTTTCATTTCCATTTAGACTTAGTTGATAATAAGTGGGTATTTGATCAAATCCCGATTTTTCTACTATTAAGGATGAATCATTAAGGAAATGGGGGTTTTTATAATCGGTAAAGTTCCTTTTGATTTTGAGATTTAACTGCTCACTTTCAGTTAATTTAAGTTTTGCCGCCTTATGTTCCCAGTCCGATTTAAGATGAGCCATAGTTTGTTTGTAAAATCTGGGAGTGCTAAGGTTTGTTCGTTTTTTCATGCTTTTGCTGAAACTAAAAAAGAGACCATTAGTCCAATAATTAAGGGCATCCGATAAAAGATCGCCCATGATACGCTGGCCATAATCACGATTGAGGGCTGTGGTTAGGTGGTAGCCCATATTGTATATGTTAGGGACAAATGTTTTGTATGATCCAGCACTGTTCTTTTCATAATTTATTTCGTTTCCCGAAAGAAGTAAGGCCCTATATTCACCTTCAAAATAAGGCATTCTTCCTCTTCCCGCACTAGTTAGCGCAGTTTCGGTAAATACTGCATCGCCTTCAAAAAACCATGGAGGCAATGAGAGATGGGCGCCGACCGACCAAGCATATTCCCCGAACAATGCATGCCCTATTTTGACAATTCCTCGATTGGCATTTTGTAGTTGTTGGACATGTCGATACTCATGAATAGTAAGTAAATCATTCCAATCTACAGCTCCTCCAAAGTTATCCTGAGGAGGATTGGTATAAAATTCTGACCTGAAAGGTCCTACGCCGACAAACGCATTGGGAGTAATAGATTGGTTTTGAAGAATTACGCTTATTTGCCCCTTGGTACCTCCTAAAGAATAATAACTACTATCACTTAGCTGCTGAATGATATTTGCAATACGCTGTGCTTGATTATTGATGCCTACTGGAAAAATGACTTTGGCTGCATTATTTTCAATGTATTTCCAATGAATGGAAGGTGGATTGAGTCCGATCGGATAAGCCTGACCAAGTAGGAGTTGAACTGAAAGTATAAAGCCGATAAAAAGAAAGGGTTTCACCATCAAAAACGCTTATTAATATTGACACTGACATATTGATGAGCCTTTGCCTTCGTTGTTTCCGGACTGCTAAAATGATAAACGGTAACTAAATCAAATGTTGACCAACTCAAGGTCAACCCAATTCGTTTTTGGACCATCCAATCTTTTGCTATTTCCGTATGTGGACTATCAGCACCTATTAAATTACCTTCAATAGTTGCATTGTAAACTTGATATTGTAATCCTATTGCAAGGAAAAGATAAGTTTCTATCGGTTTTTTATCAGCAACTTCCTGCCATTTTAAACCAAGCCGTCCATTGTAATGAGTGGAGGATTTAAAATTATCGAGTCGACCCAATCGTAGTACCAAGTCTTCTGAAGCCGAATTGAAGGTAGTGCCTAAAGAGATACGTGTTTCTGAGATTAAATCGCTATAAGTACCGTGAGCCAATTGACGAGCATAGATCCCATGCAAGTTGATGATGGGAGCATTGCCTATTTGGTATTTCCATCCGGCTGGAACGGGTATATTAAGGAAGGTGTGCCATTTGATTTGAAAATCATCCGTATGAGTCCTTGGACCAATAATGCCCATTTCCACGGTTACCTTTAAATAATGCCCTGAGTCCATATAATACTCCTGACTGAAATACGCCGCAAGTACGCCCGCGTACGGTCGATCAAATTTTGATGGATCGTCCCAAGAAACTAATTCTGGTGTATATATGCTTTGGTGAAAAGACGCCGAGCGGATCATTTTACGTTTCGCGATTTGGTTAGCGGCTAACCATCGATAGTGGAGAAAAATACCAGAAGTATAATATTGATCTCTATAAAATGAAGTAAAGACGTCATTCTCGATGACTAATCTGATTTCTTTTTGTTTTGTCTGAATCGAATCCTGTCCCTGTGCTACCGACGAGATGCTTATAAATACAAACAGCCAACAGATACCATATTTAGAAGTCAAGAAATGGATTGAGAACATTGAATTATATGTTGACATGCTGAGTTCATGACCATCAATACTTAATAGAAACAGAATGTAAATTGAATGAATTCTTTGTTTACATTCACATTATTATGCCTTAACATGTTTATTTATGGTGATTAACGATCGATCACCACCCGCAATGTTTAAATATGTTGTGTAATATCAAATTTTTCCAGATAATCGGCTACCCTTCTTACAAAACTACCACCTAACGCGCCGTCTACGACACGATGATCATAACTATGAGAAAGGAATATTTTGTGTCTTATCCCGATAAAGTCCCCCTCAGGTGTTTCGATTACCGCTGGTTTTTTCTGAATAGCACCCAAGGCCAAAATAGCCACTTGTGGTTGCATGATGATAGGTGTACCCATCACATTCCCGAATGAGCCAACATTTGAAACAGTAAAGGTTCCTCCGTCTAATTCATCTGGTTTAAGCGTATTATTACGAGCCCGCAAAGCGAGATCATTTACTGCTACCACAATTTCGAGTAGACTCAATCTATCGGCATTTTTTAGCACTGGGACAATGAGATTCCCAGTAGAAAGGGCTACAGCTACGCCAATATTGATATTTTTCTTCTTAATGATCCGATTTTCATTTACTTGAATATTGATCATTGGAAAATCCTTAATGGCTTTTGCGATGGCCTCAATGATGATTGGAGTGAAGGTGATGGATTGATGAGTTCTCTCCAAAAGCCCATTTTTAACTTTATTTCGCCAGCTCACAATTTGGGTCATGTCCGCTTCAACAAAAGAGGTGACATGTGCTGATATGGACCTGGATGCGATCATACGTTCGGCAATGATCTTCCTCATTCGATCCATTTCGATGATTTCATCAGTTCCCGTCTGTATCGAAGAATGTGTTTCTGGCATTAAAACAGTAGGGGACTTGATGGGACTATTAGCTAACTGTATTTTTTTCTTGGTATCCTCTAAATACTTCAGAATATCTATTTTGGTGATTCTACCTTCTTTTCCTGATCCTGAAATTTGTTCGAGTTGCTCAAGTTTTATATTTTCTGCCTTGGCAATATTTCTTACGAGCGGTGAATAAAAACGATTACTTTTTGAATATCTCTCAATCTCTGGTCTTGAGATTTCTTCCTTAATAGCTGTATCTAGGAGGTTTTCAACTTCCCTAGAGAGTTGTTTTTCGACGAAAGTCTCTTGCTTGGTGTGTGATAATTCAATAATAGCAATAGGTTTTCCTACTTGAACTACTTCTCCTTCTTGCGCTAAAATTTCTTTTAAGATGCCTGCGTGGGTAGACGGTATTTCGGTATCTACCTTGTCTGTTCCGACTTCTAAAACTGATTCATCTTCTTCGACTGAATCTCCGACTTTTTTCAGCCAAGACAAAATAGTGCCTTCCATTACACTTTCACCCATTTTGGGCATAATCATTTCAATAGAGGCCATATATAAGATGCTTAAAGTCTTTTTTTAGAAGCCGTAAATATACAATATTTTGTTATTTAGCCGAATACTTTAATCGAAACAGATTCAAAGCGGCAAGGGCTGTCCAATGAATTATGAATTTTCGATCCCTAGCAAAATTGAATTTTTTGGCAATACTAATATATTGATCTGAATAGGCGATCCAAACAGTTCCAACTGGTTTTTCTTCGCTACCTCCGTCTGGCCCTGCGATTCCCGTAGTAGCGATGCCTACGTCTGTTTTTAATTTATTCCTGATGCCTCTGGCCATCGAAAGTGCCACCTGTTCACTTACCGCGCCATATGTTTCGATATCTTTTGCCTTAACTTCAAGTTCGTTCATTTTAACCTCATTTGCATAGGCCACAATGGTCCCTTTAAAATACTTGGAACTACCCGGGATGCTAGTAATCAAATGTGCCAAATAACCGCCAGTACAACTTTCAGCTACACCCAATGTTTGATTGTTTTTTATTAACATTTGACCAATAATTCCTTCAATTTGTTCATCACCATATCCATACACATATTTGGATATTTTTGGAAAGATCCGCTTTTCTTGGTCATCAACTTCTCGCATTAAAGTGTCTAGGTGTGTGCCCATAGCAGTTAATCTTAGCTTGACCTGTCCCATAGTCGGTAAATAAGCTAATTTCATATGTTTTGGAAGGCTTAATTCCCAATCCTCAATCAGATCAGATAGGGACGATTCGGTAATACCTATGGTCTTGATAATGTGATGATGGATGATGTTTTCCCCAAACATTTTTTGCAATTTGGGTAAAACGCTGTCAGTCATGATTCTCTTCATTTCATAAGGAACCCCAGGCATCGCCACAAAAACGGTATTATTTTCATAAAACCACATGCCGGGTGCGGTGCCGACTGGATTGGTTATTTTTTCGCAGTTTGCTGGAAGTTCGGCTTGTTGCACGTTGACGGCCGTGACTTCACGACTTGCTTTGGCAAATAGTGCTGAAATTTCTCTTAGGGCTTCTTCATTTCTAACTAACTTGACCCCGAAGTACTTGGCCAACAGAGGCTTGGTTAGGTCATCTTTGGTAGGACCCAATCCTCCTGTAATTAATACAATATCTGCTCGTGCCGCAGCTTCGGCAAATGCTTTGAGAATTTGTTCTTCATTATCTCCAATGGTTGTTTTTTGGTACACTTTGATATTGAATTCATCAAGTTTCCCGCTTATCCAATGGGAATTGGTGTCTAAAGTTTGCCCATATAGCAATTCATCACCTATAGAGATTATTTCAGCAGTTGGTGTCATTAATAACTTGGGTTAAGTAAGTAGTCCAATGTTACGCTCTTAAAAATTTTGTTGAATAAATAAAATTCATTTTTGAATAAATATCCTGAAGTTCGTATCATTTTTTTATTGTTTGAAATTGATGTTTCCTTGGGTGCGGGAGCTTATAAAGGCGGTAACATGTGACATGATATTTTTCTTTCCTTTTAATTGCTGTACAGCAGGCTGATTGAGGTTCATGACAATCAGGAGTCGATCTAATTCTCTGTCAGATAAATTGAACCTAGTCTTGAGCTCATTACGGGTACTTTCAAGTTCCATCAATTTGGCATAAGTGATGATTTGTGCGGTCGCTATTTCAGCTTCTATTGCCTTTCTTTTTTCGATATTTTCCTTTGTGAAGTAGCTTAGTGCGCCGCTGATAGCAACGCCTGGTGCATAGTATTGATTAATCATGGGAGCAACGGATATTTGCGGCGTAGGGTCTTGTCCTGGTTCTGAAATTCCGGGAATTTTCATAGGTTGGCCCTTGTATCTTTTGGGTACTCTTAGGTTCATGTCAGAAAACACCCATACAGATTGAAGAAAGATGTCTTGTGGGGCCATTGTAGTAGTGATTTGTCTTTGGATTATCTCCTCATCCACCATAAGAATCAAAGGTTTATAGCCTATAAATGTCATTCGGATGGTATCATCTTTAGTTGCTTTAATGTAAAAAATCCCACTATCAGAGGATATGGTGCCTGTTTGTTGGGTAGTATTGACGATATAGACATAGGGCATTGGTTGATGAAATTCATCTAATACAACGCCTTGTAGCTCCTGGCCATAAACCAAATAACTAGTTGTCACAATAAGGACCACGAGCAACCATTTCATGTTGCAAAAATACGAATTGATATGGATAAGGACCTATCATTGTTATGGCTTAATGGATTCAGACTTGATTTTTTATGTTTCCTATAATATATCCGTTACACCAACATCAGTGATGGGTTAATGTTATATGGAATTATTTATGATGGGATGAGGGTTTCATTATAAATAAATTGTTAGCATTGAAGAAAAAAATATTAGGTGAAGTTGCAAACTTCACTAAGAGGATTTTTTCTTGTTTTTTAGAATCTAAGCATGCTGAATTATGCTCGAAATAATTTTTAATCATTCACACTTTGTAGCGATCAATAAACCCCATGATTTGTTGGTGCATAAAACCTCCATAGCTAGGGATGTGCAAGTTTTTGCGTTACAGTTATTAAGAGATCAGTTAGGTTATGAGGTACATCCCGTACATAGGTTAGATCGGAAAACTGGGGGTGTATTGCTTTTTGCAAAAAACAGGTCTGATATTTCATTTTTTTCAAATCAGTTTCAATTCGGGAAGGTACAAAAGTCGTATTTGGCTATTGTAAGAGGTCATACGGAGGATTTTGGTATTATTGACTATCCATTGACGAATGATTCCGGTAAAGCACAGGAGGCCATTACCCACTATGAGACTTTGGATCGAAGCCAAATGGATTTCCCATCTACTCAACACCCAACTAGTAGGTACTCATTGGTTCAGCTCGAACCTAAAACAGGTCGTATGCACCAATTGCGAAAACACATGGCGCACATATTGCATCCCATCATTGCTGACCGACCGCATGGTTGTAACAAACAAAACAAACTTTTGAAGGAAAAATTTGAGCTAATGACTATGATGCTGCATGCCCGCACGTTGCAATTTGAGTGGAGAAGTGAGCGCGTGGTCGTTGAGGCCGAACTTCAGTCTGAATTTAAGCGGATGCTAGGCGTTTTGTGCTTGTCACTCAATGGAAGTTGATTTGCTGATTTGCTGATTCGATGGTTTGATGAGCTTTGATAAAAAAAAACCTTCGCATTATTTGCGAAGGTTTTTTTAAAAAGGTTTGTAAGCCTACGATTACATCATACCACCCATTCCACCACCCATTCCACCACCCATTCCACCTGGCATTCCACCACCATCCTTTTCTGGATGATCTACAACGATAGCTTCTGTCGTTAGTAATAATCCAGCAATCGAAGCTGCATTTTCTAAGGCCAATCTGGTCACTTTTGTAGGATCTATAATCCCTGCTTTGAACATATTTTCGTAAACATCTTTTGCTGCATTGTAGCCATAATCATCTTTACCACCTCTGACAGCGTTGACCACTACAGAAGCTTCTCCGCCTGCATTTGATACAATTGTTCTCAAAGGAGCTTCAATGGCGGCTCTGATAATGGCATCACCTGTGTTTTGATCTTCATTTTCAAGCGACATATTATCTAAAGCAGAAATGGCTCTGATGAAAGCGACCCCTCCACCCGCAACAATACCTTCCTGAACGGCGGCTCTTGTGGCATGAAGTGCATCATCAACCAAGTCTTTCTTCTCTTTCATTTCAACCTCAGTGGCGGCACCAATATAAAGAATAGCAACCCCGCCAGACAGTTTCGCAAGTCTTTCTTGCAATTTCTCTTTATCGTAATCTGAAGTTGTATTGTCAATCTGCTGCTTGATTTGATTAACCCTAGCATCGATATCTTCCTTTTTACCAGCACCATTTACGATGGTCGTATTGTCTTTATCGATGATGATTCTTTCAGCGGTTCCTAGATAGTCAAGTGTTGCATTCTCTAATTTATAACCGCGCTCCTCTGATACAAGCGTTCCACCAGTTAAGACTGCAATATCTTCTAACATAGCTTTTCTCCTGTCTCCAAATCCTGGCGCCTTAACCGCGGCCACTTTCAGGGAACCTCTGATTTTGTTGACTACAAGTGTAGCCAATGCTTCACCATCAACATCTTCAGATATGATCAATAAAGGCTTTCCCGTCTGAGCAGTTGCTTCTAGCACAGGGAGTAATTCCTTCATATTTGATATTTTCTTATCGTAGATTAGAATGTATGGATTTGCCAATTCAACTTCCATTTTCTCGGTATTGGTCACGAAGTACGGAGATAGATAACCTCTATCAAACTGCATTCCTTCGACAGTTTTTACCTCTGTTTCAGTTCCTTTAGCTTCTTCAACTGTGATGACGCCATCCTTACCTACTTTATCCATAGCATCGGCAATCATCTTACCAACTGTGGGGTCATTGTTTGCAGATACTGATGCCACTTGTGCGATCTCGTCACTCGTGGCGATTTTCTTAGATTGTTTTTTTAGATCAGCAATTACGGCGGCTACAGCTTTGTCAATGCCTCTTCTTAAATCCATTGGATTAGCACCTGCAGCGACATTTTTAATCCCATGTCCATATATTGCTTGAGCTAAAACAGTAGCGGTAGTAGTCCCATCTCCTGCGCTATCTGCCGTTTTAGAAGCTACTTCTTTAACTAATTGTGCACCCATGTTTTCAACGGGATCACTTAATTCAATTTCCTTTGCAACAGAAACCCCATCTTTGGTGATGCTCGGAGCACCAAATTTTTTCTCAAGGATTACATTTCTACCCTTGGGTCCTAAGGTTACTTTTACTGCATCAGCTAATTTGTTGACGCCTATTTTTATTTTGTCTCGAGCTTCGCTATCAAAAAAGATATCTTTTGCCATGGTTCTATAATTTTAATTTATTGATAAAATGATTTAATTACAGGGTTCCGAAAACGTCGGAATTTTTCATAATTAGGTATTCTACTCCGCTAATGGTAATTTCAGTTCCAGCATATTTACCATATAGCACACGGTCTCCTACTTTCACCGTAACGGGCTTTTCGCTGGTACCCTTACCAACGGCCACAATTGTTCCTTCCTGAGGTTTTTCTTTAGCTGTATCAGGAATAATGATACCTGATGCTGTTTTTTCTTCAGCAGCAGCAGCTTCAACGAGAATTCTATCTTCGTTTGGTGTGAAGTTTACTTTTGACATTTCTATTTAACGTTTAATTATCTTAAAAATTTACAAGATAAAAAGAGATATGCACATCTTATGCCAATCTATTAAATGTCAGTATTCCGCAAAAAGCATGACATTTTTTCATAGGATCAACTGTCAATTGGCAGAATAAAAAGAATTAATTCAAATTACTTCCAGATTTTGGCAGAGTATAGGGTGCAATATCAATTACTTGAATCAGGCGCTGACAGGAGATCCAAGTCATTTAATGCAGGTTCTAGCGGATCAGAATCAATGAGTTGTTGAGAATTCGGTAATGCAGACTGATCTTGAGCATTTTGAATATTTGGACTTTCGCCTGATTTTGTATTTTCATTTATAAATAAGTTAGAGCTTAGCGTCAGTAAAAAAATACCAATGGCAAAGCCCCATGTAAGTTTTTCTAAAATATCACCTGTTTTTTTGACACCCATCACTTGAGAAACGCCCGATCCTCCAAATTGGCTTGACAATCCGCCACCTTTTGGATTTTGGGCAATTACGACTAGAATAAGTAGTATCGATAATAATATAATGAATGCGATGATAAGTGTGTACATCTATTTTGATTTTATTTTTTTAATTAATTCAGCAAAGTAAGATTTTTTTTCAGGGAATTTCAAACTTAAGCTCTCGTATATTGCAATTGCCTTTTTAATTTTATTTTGTTCTATGTAAATCTCAGCGAGATATTCACTTCCTACTTCGGCTTTAAATTCGGTACTTTTGGCCGAAAGGTCTTCGGATTTACCTTTAATATGAGCTCTTGATTGCCGTCTTATGATTTTTGGATTATTTTCTATAAATGCTTCAATGATCTCTTGTTGCCTTTTTAAGTTATTTTTTCTTGTGATTTCAGATGCGGTCACAGTAGTTTTTAATTCATCTGACGGAATTAGCTGTTCTTCTTTTTGACCGATATCACTATTGATTCCGGATGTCGTTGGAGGGTTTTTTTCTGGTAAATTATTTTTTTCTGATGCGCGCTGATTTTCAGCTTTCACTTTGTTTTTCTCGAGTTCTTCGATAAGTGCATCAAATTTGTTTTTTGTTTTGTTGAGATTTTCTCTGTCTTTTTTTATTTCTAAAAAAATCACATCTACATCTTTTGCTTTAGTTTCTCCGGTAATATCTTCAATCTTATCGGATGCATCATTAATTGCTTGAGGAACATCGGTTATCTCGGTCGATGCATTAGTTGCTTCTTCGAGGGGAAGACTTTGACTAGTCAGTTCATCGGCAATGTTGTCTTCTGTAGAATCCTCAATCTTATTGGAGGCATCATTAATTTCTTGAGGAACATCGATTACCTCGATCGATGCATTAGTTGCTTCTTCGAGGGAAAGATTTTGACTAGTCGTTTCATTGGCGATATTGTTCATGGATAGCTCATTGTGAAGCGCCTCTACATGCTTATCGACGTCATCCGCAAGCTCAATGGGGGGTTCTTCGACGAGTTGATCGTCTAATTGAATGGATTGGTCCAAGGAGATCGATCCATGCGGAAGTCCCTCCGTCTCGGTGCTAATTCCAGGCTCATTCATAATGAATTCAGCGCTTACTATATCCTCATTTTCGGGCTCATCTAAGTCTTCTTCAACAGAATGTTCTATTGAAGGATTATTTTGCTCGCTATCATCAGATACTTGGAGGTGGGTTTTTTCTACAAATTCATCAGTATCTAAAACCAACTCCGATGATACAGGATCCTGGTTCGATGATTGAATAGTGGTTGTAGATTCACACGAATGGGTAATCGATGATAGGGTTTCAGCCTTAATTTCTTCAGGAGCGTGTTGGATTTCGGTCTCGATGAATGCTTTTAAATGCCTCCTATCAGTGGTGTGAACAGCTGCTTGCGCAATAAATAGCTGGGCATCTTTTGTTTTACGAATGTATTTTTCTTTGGCCAATAAAATTCTGCCTGACTGGAAATAGGGGTATTCTTTTACTATCGACTCCAATTCGTCAAGAGAATTTGTTAGTTTGGTTAATGACCGGTCTTTTAAGGATTCTATGAAAGTGTTTTTGTGCAAGTTCTTAAAAATCTTGGTACGCTCTAAAGTTAAATAAAATTACCAATTTGCCACTGATTGGTTAAATATATCAATTATGATCTGATCAAAAATCTCTTCTACAAACGCTTCTTCGGCACTGCTTAGATCTACGGTATTCTGATCGAAATCCTTAAAAAAAGAAAATTTCTTATCATAATTGAAAGTTTCGTCTTTTACGTTGTTGTATGTCGCGTATACAGTAACGGTAATTCGTGACAATTGAGAATAATCTACTTTATTATTATTTCCAGACGCTCCTGCTGAAACGGGTGTGATGGTATAGTTGTCAATGTAGCCATCAAATTGAAGATCTCCTTCATCGTTTGTTAATGTCAGGCTTGTGTTTTGCTGAAAATAGTCTTTGAGTTTTTCAGTAAACAAGTTGCTCATATTGGCGGGTCCTAGTGGTGCATTGTTATAAAATGTTTGAATTGAAATCGTTTTTACTTCAGGGGATATGGAGGCCCCAGTAAAAGAATAAACCCCACAGCCAAATAGACTTAATAAAATGAGAAATTGGCCGTTAGATACTATCGATTTCATAATTTTTAATTTTTCGATATAAGGTTCGTTCTGAAATACCCAAATCTTGGGCTGCATATTTTCTTTTATTGTTGTTTTTCTTCAATGCCTGAATAATCATTTCTTTTTCTTTTTTATCAAGAGACAATGAGACCTCATTGTCTAGTTCTAGCAGAATGTCTTCGATTACTTCTTCATATTCTTCAAGATCGTGCTCTTTTGCTTCTACAAATTTGGGACTAGCTTCTTCGAGCATTTTGTTTCCTTGGCTCGGGGCATATGGGGGGACCTCTTCGAATAGACTTTCGTGTCTTTGTAGTAGTTCTTCTCGATTCACTTTCCCCTGTAAGACTTGAAGAATGAGCGTTTTCATTTCGGAAACATCTCTTTTCATCTCAAACATAATCTTATATAGAATGTCTCTTTCAGAAAAATCATCCTTGCTGTACTGCTTAGTATTTAGTCGAGAGGGGAGCGAAGAAGTTATTTTCGGTAAGTATCCTTGCAAAGTTTCTTCAGAGATCGTACGATTTAGTTCAAGGACACTGATTTGTTCAACTAAATTTTTAAGCTGACGAATATTTCCTGGAAAATGTTGTTTTAATATTAATTCTTGCGCATCAAGATTGAGTACAGCTTCCTTGCTTCTGTATTTTTCCGCAAAATCCGAGGCGAATTTGCGGAAAAGAAGTAAGATGTCATTGCCTCTCTCTCGCAATGCAGGCACATGTATGGGTACGGTGTTTAGGCGGTAGTAGAGGTCTTCTCTGAATTTATTTATTGAAACTGCAGTCTCTAAATTGACATTGGAGGCGGCAATTACCCTTACGTCAGTTTTAAAAACCTTACTTGATCCCACCTTGATGAATTCTCCATTTTCTAAGACCCTGAGCAATCTGGCTTGTGTACCCAATGGCATTTCGCCTATTTCATCAAGAAAAATGGTCCCCCCATTGGTGCTTTCAAAATAACCTTTACGACTGTCTACAGCCCCTGTGAATGATCCTTTCTCGTGACCAAATAATTCAGAATCTATGGTTCCTTCTGGAATTGCGCCACAGTTTATTGCAATGAATTGTCCGTGCTTTCGATGGGATAAACTATGGATTATTTTTGAGAAAGATTCTTTTCCTACGCCACTTTCGCCACTTATGAGTACACTCATATCAGTAGGTGCTACTTGAGTAGCTGTTCGAATGGCATTATTGATTTTAGGAGAGATGCCTATAATCCCAAATCGTTGTTTTATATTTTGTATTTCAGCTTCGGCGCGGTAATCCATTTGATTTTTCTTTATTCAGTCAGGTCTCCTAGCAGGGTTGCAGAGGTGCAATCGTTTATCGTTACTGTTACATACTGACCTTTCATATGTTTATCGTCCTTAAAAACGACCACTTTGTTTGAACTGGTTCGACCTTGGAGGTGCTCATCAGATCTTTTGCTTTTTCCCTCAATTAACACTTTGAACACTTTTCCTAAATCTAATTGATTTCGGTGTAGTGAAATTTCATTTTGTTTGGTAATTATTTCCTGGAGTCTTCTTTTTTTAATTTCTAACGGAATATCGTCTGGGTAGTTTTTTGCTGCGAGCGTGCCGGGTCTTTCTGAATAGAAAAACATATATGAAAAATCATATTGTACGTAATCCATCAGGCTCAAGGTATCCTTGTGATCAGGTTCTGTTTCACTACAAAATCCTGTAATCATGTCTGAACTAATCCCACATTCTTCCCCCAAAATCCTTCGAATGGCATCTACCCGATTGATATACCAATCACGATTATAAGTTCGATTCATTAAGGCTAAAACCCTTGAATTGCCGCTTTGCGCTGGTAGATGGATGTATTTACAGATGTTTTCAAAGTCGCGTATGGTATGCAAAACCTCATCAGTGATGTCTTTGGGATGAGAGGTCGAAAACCTTACCCTTAAGTCAGGGTCAATTTGAGCTACTAATTTTAGAAGATGTGCAAAATTGATTACTTCAGAAATCTTTAATTTATTGATTCGGGCTTTATTATTCTCATCGGCAGACCATTTGTAAGAATCCACATTTTGGCCCAACAAGGTTACTTCTCTATAGCCCTTTGAAAATAAATCCTGCGCTTCGGAAATAATTGATTGAGGGTCTCTGCTACGTTCTCTGCCTCTTGTGAATGGCACCACGCAGAAGGAGCACATGTTGTCGCAACCCCTCATGATAGATATGAAGGCGGTAACGCCGTTAGAATTAAGGCGGATAGGTGAGATGTCTGCGTAAGTTTCTTCTCGAGAAAGGAAGGTATTGACTCCTTTTTGACCTTCTTCAGCATTTTTTACCAAATTGGGTAGATCTCTATAGGCATCAGGACCTACAACAAGGTCTACAATATGTTCTTCTTCGAGTAATTGGGCTTTTAATCTCTCAGCCATGCAACCCAATATGCCGATGGTCATTCCTGGATTATTGCTTTTTATTTTATTGAATGCTATGAGTCTCTTTCGTACCGTAAGCTCAGCCTTTTCTCGGATCGAGCAGGTATTAAGTAGGACAAGATCAGCATTTTCTATAGTATCAGTCGTGCTATATCCTTCTTTTTGCAAAATAGAGGTTACAATTTCACTGTCTGAAAAATTCATTTGGCATCCATAGGACTCTATATAAAGTTTTTTTCCCGGAAGACCAGCATCTTTGCTTATTTTTACTTCGCAAGAGACAGCTGTTTGTGTGGGTTCAATAATATCTATATCTGCAATCAAATGCTCCATTTCAAATTAATTCTAAACGTTTAAAACGCAAATATAATGTGTCAAGACAAAAAATATGTCATATTGTCATGTTGTTTGTGACAGTTTAATTTAATAAACAGATGAATCCGTACTAGCAAGGGTTATAATCCAAGAACTTTGGCCATTATCTATCAAAAAAAGCTGTTTAGGAATATTCAATTTAAGATAGATCAATGATAAATTTTATTTCCGATGAGGGGTTTAATCTTGTTGATTAGCTAATGAGCCTGCGAGTTGGGGTATTATTGATTTTTTAATTCATTCGTTAGTAAATGATGATTATGATCAGATACGACGTTTTCTAGTTTTGATGCTTAATTTCATAAAATAGGATGCATGAAAATGGCTTCATTTTAACCTCAGATAATAAGGTGATCGCGTTGAAAATTTCAACAGATAAGCTTTAAGGGGCGTCATGCCCGAATGCAGTAGCGTTTAGGGGTCTGTTTTATAAAAATGAGAAGTAGCAACTTGCCGTAGCTCATGCATGTCCTATATTGCGTATTTTAATTTATCTTAGATTCTTTATTAATCAAACAGTTTAGTCATGGCCATATTAAAACAGGTAAGAGGATTTTCACCCATATATGGGGAGCATTGCTGGTTTGCCGAAACGGCAACAATTCTCGGAGAAGTCACCATGGGTGCCGGTTGTACTGTTTGGTTTGGGGCGGTAATACGTGGCGATGTGAATGCGATTAGGATTGGAGATAATACAAATATTCAAGACAATGCGACGATTCATGGAACTTATGAAACAGCTGCGACATCTATTGGTAATAATGTCTCTATTGGTCATAATGCAATTGTTCATGGCTGTACCATCGAAGACAATGTATTGATTGGTATGGGTGCTATTGTGATGGATGGAGCGGTCATAGGAGCGGGTGCGATGGTGGCAGCTGGCGCGGTTGTCTTGGCGGGGACTATTGTAGCAGCCAGAACTATTTACGCGGGAGTACCCGCTAAAAAGATCAAAACAGTAGAGGGCAAAAATGAAGCTATGATGCAACGTATTTCCAAAAATTACCAACGGTACGCTGGCTGGTTTCAAGATTCAGAAAATCAAATTGAGTAATTATTTATGATCAGGATTTTACTTTCAGCGGTAAGCGTAATGATGGTTTCTTATTTGCTTCCTGGGGTTTCAGTAACGAGCTTTTGGGTCGCTTTTTTATTTTCGCTACTTCTGGCATTTTTAAATTACACGGTCAAGCCCATATTAGTTATTTTGACATTACCCTTAACGGTATTAACACTGGGTCTTTTCCTTTGGGTTGTGAATACAATTATGGTATTAATGGCGGCTACTTTTATCAATGGATTGACTATCTCAGGGTTTGGATGGGGCTTGTTGTTTAGTCTTGTGCTATCGATCACCAATACTTTCTTATTTGACATCAGTAAGCGGTGATTTTCCATTAACCCAAACGGCAGGTTTTTTTCATTTTATTGAGGTTGTGATTTTCTTTTATGATAAAAACTGAGAAGGGTAATCAATTTACTAGATAAGCTATTTAGCAGGACGGTCAGCGTTTATCGTAGTTGACGGATTTACTAGGGATGTTTTGCTGGCTCCATTCTTTTAATTTTCTCGAGAATTAGTGTTATGGCAAATGATTCTTTGAATGAGTACCTCTCAGTATTTTATCAAAAAAATAATAAAAATCACCATCATCCTTGCAAAACATCTTTCAATTTATAGTTCATGTGATGCTTAGAGCTAAAAAAAGAAGGTTCCAAAGGAAAATAAAATGACTTTTTTCATCATTTTGAATAACTTTGTCTATATAAACCACCAATGCAAAATGAATCTCGATCTAAATAAACGTATTTAAGAGATTTATTTATTTTATTTAATTATAATTAAAAAAGTTTGAATACGTGTTAAAGGCTTTCCTTAGATTTTTAGGGGCTGTTGACGGGGAAGAAAGGCAAATGTGGTTTTTACTAGGGATGGGAGCTCTAATGGGTTTCTTTCTTGCTTCTTATCAGGTAGGAAGCGAATCCTTATTCATTCAGGTTTTGGGTGAAGAGTATCTTTCAGAGTCTTTTTTCGTAACGGGAGCCCTTGGTATATTATTTACCATGTCCTACGTCTATTTGCAAAAGAGAATTAAATTTTCTCGGTTGGTTATAGGTAACGCCGTTATTATATCACTTTTTGTATGTGGTCTTAGATTAGCTTTTGAGTTTATTGACGTAGGAGATAAATCTTCAGGTTTCTCTGTTTTACCTTTCTTACTTTTTGTGATGATGGGGCCTATGACGGCGATATTATTGCTTGGATTTTGGGGTATTTTTGGTAGGATTTTTGATACACGACAGACCAAAAGATTAATTGGAAGTGTAGATACAGGTCAATTGATCGCTACGATTATTGCTTTTTTTTCAATCCCAATATTGACAAGGTTACCGTTTTTTAACGAAACCTATGACCTGCTACTTATTTCTTCAATTTCGGTTATTGGAATTTTGGTATTAACCATATTGATGTGTCTCAATTGGAATGTCAATTTGATTGATTCCCTTAAAAAGGAATCGTCCGTTAGCTCAAAAGGATATGTCTGGATTTTCAAAAATAAGTTTACTCGTCTATTGTCTTTTTTCATGGTATTCTCAATGGGCACAGCCATATTCTTGGACTATGTCTTCTATTCAGCGACGGAGATTAAGTATCCCAATGAACAAGAATTGAACGATTTTTTATCTTTTTTTAATGGAACGGTCATCATCATGAGTTTTATTATTCAGACGTTTATCAATGACATTATTCTAAATCGATTTGGCTTGAAAGTGGCGTTGATGACTATGCCCATTATTTTGATTTTATTTATGATAGGTGGAATCATTTCTGGGCATATATATGGATTCGAAATTTTGAATGAAGATTTTTTGTTCTTTTTCATGTTTGTGATATCGGGGAAAGCTTTCACCGCTTCGTTAAGAGACGCACTTGAATCACCGGCATTTAAATTATTTTTTCTTCCTTTCGATCTTACCGTTCGCTTTGATATTCAAAACAGAGTAGAAGGAGTGATTGGGCAGTTTGCCACTTTTGCTGCAGGACTGATTCAGATGGGAATCGCCACTATGGTGTTTTTTAAAGTAATTCATTTTATTTATTTTATCATTTCGATAGCCGGAATGGTGATTTATCTATCAGTAAAACTCTACAATCAATATAAGATCACCCTCAAGGAGACTTTGGTGAAACAGCGAACTATGCTTGAAGAGAAAGGTAAACTAAAAGATAATAACGTATTTAAGATGCTTAAGCATGAGCTAAAGAGCAATCAAGAACACCGTGTTTTGAATGCCTTAAGATTGTTAGAACGCCTAGATCCCATTGATTATCAGTTCGCACTGTTAGATCAATTAACGTCTGAATATACAGATATTAGAAAATACAGTTACTTAAAAATAGAGGAAATTAAAGCTTTTGAAACCTTTGAAATCATAAGGCAATCAGTCAAAAAAGAAGAAGATCCTGAGGTGCTCATTACCGCCAAAAAAACACTTAATTCGCTAAAGGTATTTATCGATTATGAATTAAATGATGAATCTATTCGTCGATATGTGAGATCAACGCTTGCATCCGATAGAATTTATGGTGCACGACTTTTGGCTAAAATACAAGAAGATAAGCATGTAGCCTATTTAATGGAGTTGCTCCGTGACATTAATCCTGAAGTGCGCAATACGGCCATCATCACGGCTGGTAAATTGAAAAGACCTGAAATCTGGGGGTTGTTGATAGAAAATTTACATCTTCCTGCCTATAGCAATACGGCTATATCGGCACTCAAGAATTCAGGTGAAAGGGTACTGTATACAGTTGATGCGGCTTTTTTTAAAACTGGTCAATATACAGCAACTATGATTCGAATTGTTCAAATTATTGGGATGATTGGTGGAAAACAATCGGAAGAATTGCTCTGGAAAAAAATTGATTTTCCAAACAAAAGAGTGAACTCTGAGTTGTTGGCATCGCTAGGTCAGTTGCTATTTGAAGCACAAGAATTTCAGGCGGCACGTATTAAATTAATTATCGAAGGATTGATTGCTGATATCGCATGGAACATTAAGGCCGTACAAGATGTGCCTCAAAAGCAACCTGTTGATCCGCTCGATATGGAGATGCTCAAAGGACTTCGTGAAGAAAATACGGTAAATTTTAAAAATTTATTCATGCTTTTGAGTATGATTTACGATGCACAAGATGTCATGTTGGTTAAAGAAAACTTGGACTACGGTACTACTGATTCTGTCACTTTTGCCCTAGAAATGATGGATGTATTTGTAGAGGATGAAATCAAGCCCATGTTGATGCCAATACTTGATGACTTGAGTGATAAAGATCGGCTGGAAGCGCTACTTAAATTTTTCCCACCAGAAGAATTTGTTTCCTATGCAGATTTGCTCACCCAAATTGTGAATCGTGATTATAATAGAATTACCAGATACACCAAATCACTGGCCATAAACAAACTGCATCTAGTAGATGAGCCGGAGGTGACTAATGCACTCATTGCAAATCTCTTTAATCCGGATGTGTTGCTGCTGCAAAGTGCTGCGAATACTATTTATAAGATAGATGCAAATGCATATAGACTACATACCAATCGTTTGAAGCTTTTTTCCAAGGTGAGGCTAGATAAAATAATATTACCTGCCCATTTCGTTTATGATGGCGAAGAGTATCATCAAAAAATGTTGCTCGTTGAACGTGTCCGATTTTTAAAATCATTGCCCTTCTTGAGCAAAATACCCGGAGATCTTATTACCCTTTTGGTGGATGCGATCAACGAGCGAAAAGTACCCATAGGCACAAAGTTGATTCAAAAAGGAGATAAAGGGGACCAACTGCTATTTTTTATTATTGCGGGCACCGTTGAAGTAACCCAAGATGGAGTATTGCAACGAACTGTGGGTCCGAAAGAAATGATTGGCGAAGAATTAGTTCTGGCGAGTGAACAATTTGATTTTGAGGCTAAGACCCTTGAGTCAACCACTTTTCTTATGCTCTCAAAAGATGATCTTTTTGATTTGATGTCTTTACATTTTGAAATACTAGAGGCCTTTATGGATGTGATTGATCTCACTAAAAGAGATAAAGAGCTCTCTTTGGACGATTCTTTTGATTTGAGTATTTTAGACGATAGAATTGATGTTTTTAAATAGATAGGATGGGGAGCAAGGGTCAAATGTCGGAGATTAAAAAAATACTAGTCATTTATTCAGCGCTAGATGATCAACTCATTCCAGGAGACAGTAAGGGATGGGTTACTAGCTTTTTTAAATTCTTCAGCTCTTTATTGACGCACATGAATTTTCCAGAATTATTAATGGAAAAGATTGAAATTGGTGACTTAAAGAAAAACGAGATCAAGGACGATGTTATTTTGATTCCCGTGGTGAGTGATCAATGGGATCCAAAGGCGAATGGGATGAGCGCTCTTTTGGCCTTAATTAAAAAAATCACCTCAGTTCAAGGGCAGATGGCTGAAAGAAACCATATAAGATGTATGGTCGTTCAGAAATCCGTATTTGATTTTAATTTGATTCCGCAACTGGCCAATTTCACTAGTTATCAATTGTATGAAATTGACAGAATAACGGGATTACCTCATGAAATTAATCGTTTTTTTGGTTCTGAAGCGGAAAAAAATTATTGGATGAAATTAATTGATTTATCATTCGATGTCAGTCAATTGATGATGATTAACAGGGAGCTTGAGCCAAAGCCAGGTCGAGCTTTAAGGGAGCGGACGATTTATTTGGCTGAAGTTGGAAAAGATTTAGTTATTCAAAGGGATATGGTAAGGCGAGAATTGCGGAGTCATGGATACGAAGTACTCCCTCAAAAATATTTACCTGTCGACAAATCTTCAATTGAAATGGCTATCAAAGATGACTTGGCGAATGCTAGATTGTCTATCCATTTGATTGGTGAAGATTACGGTAAGAGAATTGATGGGCATGATATTTCCATAATTGATTTACAAAATGAGTTGGCGCATGAGTACACGGGAATTATGCTTAAGGAAAACGCCAAAAATGACCTTAAAAAACCCTTTGGAAGATTGATTTGGCTTTCTCCAGATATCAAAAACATTACCGAGCGACAAAAAATATTTATAGAAAATATAAAAACAGAAGCGGCACTGTATAATGAAACGGAGGTTCTTGAAATCGATTTAGAAGAGATGAAATCGATCATCATTGAAGAGATTGAATCAGGCGGCAGATTCAATACCAAGCACCGTGAAATCAACGGCTATGTTGCTCCCTCCAGAGAAGATTTAAGTAAAATCATTTATCTGATTTATGATAGAGATGACAAGGAAGAAAGTCAGAAGATCTTAAAATTGCTTCAAAAAGCACATTTTCGAGTTGTACAGCCAATATTTGAAGGCGAATTGATGGACGTTCGTTATATTCATCAGGAAAATTTGAAACGTTGTGATGGGGTAATTATCTATTATGGAAAAACCTCTGATGCATGGATCAAAACTAAATTGCAAGACGTAAGAAAGGCACCTGGTTTTGGAAGATCGAAACCGTTAAGAGCAAAAGCGGTATATTTGGAAGGTGAAAAAACCATAGATTTAGCTTTTATTTTGAACCAAAAGACCATGATTTTGGGTAATAAAGGCCCATTTAAATCAGTATATTTGGACTCATTTTTGGCTCTTTTTAAGAAATAGAGATGGCAAATAAGAAAATCCAACACGAAGAAGAAGTAGCGTTATTAGATGGGGATATAGCTGAATTATTCAATCCTTTTCCTGGATTGAGACCTTTTGGAGTAGAGGAGAGTTACCTGTTTTTTGGAAGGGAAGGGCAAAGTGATGAAGCCCTGATAAAACTTGCCAATAGGAGGTTTGTGGCTATATTGGGTGCTTCTGGTAGTGGTAAATCTTCCTTTATGTATTGCGGTTTAATCCCATCCTTGCAGGGTGGAATGATGACTCAGGCGGGATCCAATTGGCAGACAATGATTAGTCGACCAGGTGCTGGGCCTATCGATAATCTTGCCGAAGCCATTCTGAAGTATAAAAACGATTATCATTTCCTCTCTCAAGAGGATCAGCTCATAGAGCGTACGATTGTTAGCACTGTTTTACGTAGTTCATCTTTGGGTTTAGTGGAGGTTTTAAAACAGCTGAATAAAGACGAAAAAGTTAATACATTAATAGTCATTGATCAGTTTGAAGAACTTTTTAGATTTAGCAAACTGGAGTCTAAAAGTTCAGATCGAAATGAATCCGCCGCTTTCGTCAATTTATTAATTGAGGCTGTTGAAAGTACCGAAATAGCAGTATATGTGACCATCACAATGCGTTCGGATTTCATTGGTGAATGTGCCAAATATTTGGATTTAACTCAATTGATCAATGATTCGCATTATTTGATACCACAGATGGTGCGGGATCAAAAACGAATGGCCATCGAGGGTCCTGTAGCGGTAGGCGGGGGTAAAATTGCGCCACGCCTGACTCAGCAGTTGCTCAATGATGCAGGTGATAACCCAGATCAGCTGCCTATTTTGCAGCATGCGTTGATGCGTACCTGGGGTTATTGGGTGTCGTATCGCAAAGAAGATCAGCCGATTGACTTAGAACATTACAATGCTATAGGGGGATTGCATCAAGCCTTGTCTCAGCATGCAAATGAAGCCTACGATTTACTCAATAAGCGTGAGCGTCAAATTGCCGAGGCCATGTTCAAGGCTTTGACAGAGAAAGGAGCCGAAAATACAGGTATCCGTAGGCCTACCAAATTAAGTACCTTGGCTTCGATTTCTGGCGTATCGGAAGATGACGTAGAAAAAGTTGTTAATCGATTCAGGGAGCCTGGAAGATCTCTGTTAATGCCGCCAATCGGTGTGCCGCTTTCTTCGGATACGGTCATCGATATTTCGCACGAAAGTTTGATGCGGATTTGGGATCGATTGAAGCAGTGGTTGGAAGAAGAGAGCAAATCTGCCGAGATGTATCTGAAGATCTCAGAAGCGGCCAAAAGATTTCAAGAAGGCAAAGCCAGTCTTTGGCAAATGCCAGATTTGCAATTGGCATTGAACTGGAGAGCGTCAAGCCGTCCGACAATTGTTTGGGCCACTAGATATGACGAGGCTTTTGAAAGGGCCATGGTCTTTTTGGAAACTTCTGAGCGGGCGTATCAAACCGAACAGCGCAATAAGGAATACTTACAAAAGCGTAAGGTTCGGGTCATGCGCATTACTGCCTTGGTGTTGGCCCTATTTACTATGGTTTCTTTGTTTTTGATGCTCCTGGCCTATCAACAAACGTCGTTGGCGGAAGAAAAGACTAAGGAAGCTAACCAAAGTGCTGATTTGGCCGAAGATAGTGCTGAAAAGGCTCGTACGGAAGAGGGAAAAGCATTATTATCTGCAGAGGAGGCACGGGCAGCGCTGGTACAAGCAGAGGCCGAACGAAAAATAGCCGAAGAAGCAACAAAAATAGCCGAAGAAGAGCGAAAATCGGCTGTAGCCGCAAGGTATGAGGCAGAGAATCAGCGAAATCAAGCGGACTCAGCCAAGACTGAAGCGGTAGCGCAAAGGGATAATGCACAGGAGCAGGAGCGACTGGCTCAAGACGCAAGAAAGACAACTGAAAGCTTGCGCTATCAGTCCATTGCCCAATCCATGGCATTAAAGGCCAAGGATGTTCCTGATGAACAACTAAGAGGGGTGATAGCCAAACAGGCCTTCGATTTTTTTATGGCATACAAAGATCCTAATACTCAATACAATGGTGATATTTATGCAGGGGCGTATTATGGTGTCAAAGGCTTGCTCGCACTTGATGAATACCAGAAAAACATGGCAGTTGGAAAAGATGAAGCTACTTTGACCTCAGATTCTGCCTTTAATCAATACCATGGACATACTCAGGAGGGGCTTGCTGGTCGAGAGGTTGTCAATGTGCGCAGTGTGACCA
>JABMNK010000135.1 GCA_013204595.1 Flammeovirgaceae bacterium | reverse complement strand
GTGATCAGTGATGATGGTGGTGGAAGTATCACAGCAAGAGGTGTGGCTTGGGGTACCAATACGAGTCCCACCATATCGGGGAGTTATACTGCAGACGGCACAGGTACAGGCACTTTCACGAGTAGTCTGTCAGGATTGACTGGTAATACGACCTATTATGTCCGTGCCTACGCGACTAACAGTGCAGGTACCGCTTATGGGGCTGAAGTTAGTTTCATTACAGATATTGTTATACCGTTTTCAGGAGACATTGGTGATGCGTATCAAGGAGGTAAAGTTGCTTATATCCTGCAAAGTGGTGATCCTGGATATGTCGCTGGAGAAGTCCACGGCCTGATTGCAGCAACGTCAGATCAGAGTACAGGGATTATATGGAACAACGATGGAACTAAAGCTACGAGAGGAGCAACGGGAGAAGTTATAGGCACAGGGCTTGCCAATACCAATGCCATTATCAATAAGCAAGGCGAGCCAGCTACGAGTTATGCAGCAGGATTGGCGAGAGCTTATACGGGAGGTGGGTATACGGATTGGTATTTACCTTCAAAGGAGGAGCTAAATAAATTATATATTAATAGGGTTGCAATTGGCGGTTTTGCTCTTGTGTCCGAGTCCTGGTATTGGAATTCTACGGAGTACAACCTTTCCGTTTTCACTTTCGCGTGGTGCCAGAATTTCTACAATGGTCGTCAGGACGCCATGAATGATGTCACCTGGGCGGTCTATGTGCGTGCAGTTCGGTCTTTTTAACTATTTATTACTGAGGAGCGGTCAATGTTAGTTTTGGAGGGCGGGGTGTCCTCCTTTTTTTATGTTATAATGATCAGCTTTTGATGTTATGGCGTGAGGCTTTTGGTGTTTGGTTTTAATCTCTTGACCCGAAAAGAGCAGTGCCGATGCGGATCAGCGTCCCGCCATTTTGCAGGGCGATGCGATAGTCACCACTCATCCCTATAGAAAGCGCATCAAGGTGAATGTTGGGACCTTTTAGGCGTGGTCCGAGTGTGTCTTGAAAAGCTTTTAATTGTGCGAACTCGTGATGGATTTGCTGCTCGTCCGTGGTATTGGTTGCCATACCCATCAGGCCCACGACGTTGACATGCACTAGTTCTTGGACCGTATTTCCTTCTAAGAGTCGTTGGGCTTCTTCCATAGAAAATCCAAACTTCTCGGTCTCTTGGGCGATATGGACCTGTAGCAATACCTTGATTGTTCTGTTGTTTTTCCTAGCTTCCTTGTTGATTTCTCGAAGTAGTTTTTCTGAGTCCACCGAGTGGATCAAATGCACAAAGGGGGCGAGGTATTTGACTTTATTGGTTTGAAGATGCCCAATCATGTGCCAGCGGATGTCCTTGGGTAGGCGCTCGTATTTACCCACCAGTTCTTGTACTTTGTTTTCGCCAAAATCTCTTTGACCTACTTGATCATAAAACGCCTGAATCAGGGCATCCGGCTTGGTCTTGGACACGGCGATCAAGGTGGCCTTGTAGGGTGTCAATTCAGAGAGGTATTGACGGATTGTTAAGTTATTTGCAGGCATCTCAATGTTGATTTTCTTAAAAAAATGCAGGGATCATAAGGGCTGATTTTTTTTGTTGGTCACGCGTATCTGCAAAACATCCTCCCAGCTAGGGTCCTTGCCAGGGCAAATTTAGTCATGGGTTTTCAATAAATAGCCTCGCTTGCCAATATCCGATGGGCCATTCAAAATATTTTTGAATCTAAAGGAATTATTTCACTCGTGAGCCATCATTTTGAGTAGGACACCCGCCTATCTTTGCGAGATGCTTTCCTTCTATTTTTTAGGACTATTATTTGGATGGGTGCTGCTGTTGGCGGCGGGTCCCAATTTTTTTGGTTTGATTCAGACGGTCATCCAGCAGGGGATCCAAAAGGGTCTTTTGTTTGTGTTGGGTACTGCCCTAATCGATTGGCTGTTTGTCACCTTGGCGCTGAATGGTCTCTCAGATCTATTGAGCCATCCATCGATCTTGTATGGGTCACATTGGTTTGCCATGATCTTACTGGCATCTGCCGGGGGGTATTTTCTTTGGAAGAAGCCGCCAGTAGTAAGTGAGCGCGTAGACAAGGCAGCCAAATGGAGCTCGGGGATCAAATATTTTTTCAAAGGGGTATTTTTGAATCTATTCAATCCTTTTATATTAATTTTTTGGGTTTCAATGGTCGCTATTGCCACAAACAAGTTTCATTTGGAGGCACATCAAAAATGGTTTTTTTTCAGTGGTGTATTGACAACTTCTCTGTGCTTAGACATCACCAAAACATTACTAGCGCATAAATTGAAGGCTTTTTTCACACCCAAAATGTTGGGTTGGCTCAATAAAATATTGGGCGCCACGCTGCTGCTGGTAAGTTTACGGGTGGGTTATCAAATCTTGTCGGCCTAAACAGCCCTGTCCAAAAGTCTTCTGTGATAGGAGATTTGACCTAGGTGATAATTAAAGTGGCCATATAAATGCATCAAAAAATATTGAATGGTCATGTCGTAGCCCAAGACATTGATCGGATAGCTGTTGGCCAAGGTGTCCGTATCCAAATCGGTAAGGGCCGCGGATATTTCGGCTTTGGCTAGTTCAATTTCTGTCAATAGGGCTGCCACAGGTTCATCTTTGGTTTCAAATTCGGCCTTTCGGTCTCGCACGTACGCAGAACCCCCCAATAGATGACCTATAAAATGACGGAGATTGCCCGTAAGGTGTTTGGCCAAATTTCCTGCCGAATTGTTCACTTCTTTGGAAACCACCCAAAGGTCACTTTCGTTTTGATAATTATTGATTTCCTTAGCCAATTTTTCCAGGTCTCTGATAAATAGGGGGAGCAGTTCTGAGGTCATTTTTATGTTGGTTATGAAGTAAAAATAAGGAACATCGCCATCAATCCAACATAAAGTTGGAAACAAAGGTGGTTTTGAGAAATAGCCAGATGAGCAGCAAAACAATCGCCCATTTGAGATAGATGTAATAGAAATCATTGGTGTCTTTATACCTCGTTTCTTTGATTTCTGCTTTTTCGAGCTGATCGATCTCACTAAAAACGGCTTCTAAGGCTTGCTGGTCAGAGACGCGGTAAAATTTGCCTTCTCCGATTTTGGCAATTTCTCTCAGATTGGTCTCATCAAGGGTGTTTTCGACGTATCGGGTACGCCCAAAAAAATCTTGACCAAAGGGCACTTGGCCTTCTTTTCCGATGGCGATGGCATAGATGGTGATGTCATAGGCTGAGGCTAGCTTAGCGGCGGTAAGGGGATCGATATTACCGGCGGTATTGTCTCCATCGGAGAGCAAGATCATCACTTTGGATGCTGATTCAGACTCTCTCAACCTATTGGTCCCGACGGCCAATGCGCTACCGATGGCGGTACCACGATTTTCAATCAAACTAAAGTCGATACCATCGATATAGGTATTGAGTAGTTCGTAGTCGGTGGTCAGGGGGGAGCGTGAGTAGGCGTCTCCTGAAAAAACAACCAGCCCTATTCGATCTTGGAACCGCCCTTTGACAAAGTTACGGGCGACTTCTTTGGCAGCTTCCAGTCGATTGGGTTGGAAATCTTGGATTTGCATGGATTCCGAAATATCTATGACCATCATAATGTCAATGCCTTCACTCCATTGCTCGACCTGCTCATCGGTGGTTTGAGGGCGTGCCAAGGCAATAAACAGCAAGGCGATAACACATGCCATGATCATTGGGGGTAGGTGCCTTAGCAGGCTTATAGGGTCATTTTTAATGTATTGCTTGGTTAGGGCGATCGGTAGTTTTTGGTGATTGAGCTTTAAAAGTAGCCATCGGATCAGTAAGATGACCGGAATCAATAACAATCCATAGAGCCATAGCTGATTTTGATATTCAAAAGATTCCAATCTTTCGAGGGTAAACCAATTAATTGAGAACCAGTCGCTTTGATTATTTTCCATTTTTCAAATATTCAATTTGGACATTGCACCGGTGTTGGGCATATTCGTCAAGGGCTTGAAAACTTTTATAAAGCTCTTCATTGATAAATCGCCCATAAACACTTCTGTCAATGCTATTTAGGGGATTTTCTAGTTCGTTTGTAAATTCAAAGGCCAATATTTCCTTGGTGGTCAATTTTGAAATGGGTTTTGCCTCTAATCGTTCCATGTATTTTTTCCACACGATCAGTCCTTTTTCTGCACCTTGTTGATCGGGACTTGTTTTTAGGTTCTCTACAATTGGGGCGAAGGAATTTGAAAATAAGCGTTGTTCTTTCTTTAATCTTCTGACGATAAATGCACGTCGAATACGTTTTCCGTAAATCGCGGCCACCAGGATCACTATGAGGATAATCACAGCTATAATGATCCAAAAAAGCGGAAAGTTGAAAAAGCGCGTGACGCTGACGTATGCAGTGTTTTGAATGAGTCCCGTGGTGTCACTTACAGCCGCTATGGGGACAAGTTCTTGAAAATAGATAGAATCGAGGGGGGTGAAAAGGGTCAAGGAATCTTTTGCTGCTACCAAATAGGCAGGCAACTGCAGATACTGAACCAAGTCAATTTCGAAGGATTGTAACGCGTATACTGTCGAATCAAAGGCAATATCACCCCTGAGTTGGGTAGGTTGATAGTATTTGCTGGCATATTCAAAGGGACTAAAATTGGCATTGCTGTCTGCGAAAAATATTTCCATTTGTGCGGGATAGGCTGCGGTAATCCAAAAATGAATGTCAGTACCTAATCCCAGACTATCTTGTACAAATCCGCCTTTTATTTGAACTTCTTGCGCACTAATAAAAGATGATTGGAATATCAAAAACAGCGTTAAGCTTACTAATTTACCTCGCACGTTGTGATGATTTTTTATTTCTTCTGGTGAATAATTTCAATAATTGTGGCACGTAATCTTCTTGCGTAGATAGGGAGAGATAATTGGCATCATTTCGGCTACAAAAATCTTCGAGCGCCACTGCCTTATCTTGATGGGTCTGATCCATCATTTCTCGAAATTTACTAGAGGAGCTATTGACCCAGATATTTCTTTGTGTTTCATTTTCATACAGAGGCACTATTCCGACCTTGGGAAATAGCGTTTCTCGTTGGTCATATAGCTGAATGACAATCAAGTCATGTTTTCTGGCCATTCCTTTTAAACTATGGAGATACTCCTGGTCAATGAAATCTGAAATCACGAAAATCACACTTCTTCTTTTGAGAAAGTTCAATGCGTATTTGAGCCCTTTATTGAGATCGGTTTTTTTTGATGCGGGTTGCAGCTTGAAAAGTGCATTGATTATCTCATAGCTGTGAATCGATCCTTTGGCCGGTCGGATAAAGCATTCTACTTGATCGGAATGGCACATCAATCCGACTTGACTATTTTCTTTGATGGCGGACATACATAGCAACGCGGTGATTTCCTTGCCAATGTCTATTTTTTGTTTGTTTTCTTGTCCGATTTCTTGTGAGGCGGACACATCCAGTATAAAAAAAACGGTTTGTTCTTTCTCTTCTTTAAAGGTTTTGACAAAGGTACCCTGACCTTTGGCCGTCACGTTCCAGTCAATGGACCTGATGTCATCACCATATTGATAGGCACGGACATCGTCAAACTCAAGCCCGGATCCTTTAAATATGGATTTAAAATCACCTTGCATCTGCGAGTTGATTGCTTTTCGCACTCTTATCTCATATTTTCGTAACTTCTTGAGGATTTCCTTCATTCAGTCTAATTTAGGGGCAAAAATATATATACATTGATATTAATCTTATGAGGTACCCTTTATATTTTTTATTATTTACGTTTATCAGCTGCAATTCGACCAAGGAGGTACCTAAGGAACTACTTAACGAAATTGAGATGAGTAATGTTTTAATTGATGTACATCTTTTGGAATCAAAAATCAATACTTTAGGTAAAAAAGGAGATACGGCTTTTCAGATTTATGATCATTTTGAGAAATTAATACTTGAAAAGCATGGGGTAGATTCCTTGACTTATGTCAATAGCTTGGATTATTATATGAATAATTCGGCATTCATGGAGACGGTCTATACCGCCATTATTGATAGTTTGGTTGTGAGACAAAAAAATTACCGTATCGATTAGTGCAAGTATATCCGATTAATATAGAACAACGACTGGAGGTAGATGAAGTCAGGCATTTAATCAAGGGATTTTGCCAGATAGAAGCTGCGCAGAAACTTGTTGATAAAGCCTTGCCATCGGTTTCCTATACCGTTATTCAAGAGAAGTTGGCAGAAACTGCTGAAATGCTCAAAATTCTAACAAGTGAGACGCCCTATCCCAAAGAGGCATTGGAGGATATTCATCCACTATTGGTTAAAATTAAAGTAAAAGGGAGTTTTCTGAAGCCAGAGGATTTTTATTTATTGAGTAGGGGGAATCGGATATTGAGTAGGTGGAAATTGTTTTTACATCAACATCAGACAGTTTATCCTACTATGGCCACTTTGACTAGTGGATTTGAATCAAATGAAGCTTTGTCTGATCAGATAGATGCTGTTATTGATGAGCGCGGTGAGGTGCGGGATGCGGCTAGTCCGGCATTGGCAAAAATCAGGCAGGAAATGGTAAAAGCTGCCCAAAGGGTCAGAAAGTCCATCCGATCCGTACTTGAAAAGGTCAAAAAAGATAATTATACAGATGGCGAAAGTCAAATCACCATTCGTGAAGGCAGATTGGTGATTCCGGTAAGGGCGGAGTTCAAAAGAAAAGTGTCGGGTTTTGTTCATGACGAATCGTCGACAGGTCATACAGTCTATATGGAGCCAACGGAGGTTTTGACTTTGAATAATGAAGTTAGGGAGCTAGGATATCAGGAGCAGCGCGAAGTGTTAAGGATATTGACCAAGTTGTCGGATATCACCCGTTCGCACTTGGTGCAATTGACTTTAGGGGCTGGGTTTGTGCGCGTCCTTGATTTCATCAAAGCAAAGGCCAAATTTGCCAAAGAATTTGGGGGTAGTGTGCCCATACTGAGTAAAACACCAGGTACCAAATTGATCAAAGCCGTGCATCCTTTGCTGTGGAAAGTCAACCATGAACAAAAGAAGCCAGTCATCCCATTGAATCTTGAATTGTCTCATCAAACCCATCGTTTTTTGATTATTTCAGGGCCAAATGCCGGTGGTAAATCAGTTGCAATGAAAACGGCAGGGTTGCTCCAGTACATGGTGCAATGTGGATTTCCGGTGACGGTGGATGAAAGCGCTGTTTTTGGGATCTTTGACCGAATATTTTTGGATATTGGAGATGCTCAGTCTCTTGAAAATGATTTGAGTACCTATAGTAGCCGATTGACTGCGATGAAATATTTCAGCGAGTTTGCGGATCGCAAGACCTTGGTGTTAATGGATGAATTCGGTACGGGTACTGAGCCACAGTTTGGCGGTGCGATAGCTGAAGCATTGCTTGATCGCTTATTGAAGCAGCAATCTTATGGAATCATTACCACGCATTATGCCAACATTAAAAAATACGCGGATACTGCACCAGGGATGGTTAACGGAGCGATGCGATATGATACCGAAAAGTTATTGCCTTTGTATCAATTGGAGATAGGCAAACCGGGTAGTTCTTTCGCATTGGAGATCGCTCGAAAAATAGGGTTGCCTGCGGGTCTGATTGACTATGCCAAATCAAAAATCGGATCTAGTCAAGTGGATTATGATAAAATGCTCACCGAACTAGAGGGAGATAAAACCAAGTATGAAAGACTCAATAAGGCACTAGAGTTCAAAGAGCTTCAGTTGAAGGATTTGCGTAAGGATTACCTAGCCTTAAAAGAGATGGTTGAGTCTGACAAGAGGCGTATCATACAAGAGGCCAAACTTGAGGCTGGTAGAATTATCGAGGGTGCTAATAAACAAATCGAAAAAGTGATTCGCGACATCAAAGAGACCAATGCGGATAAGGAAGCAGCCCTTTCGGGACGTCAAACACTCGCTGACTTAAAAGCAAAACTTGCCGTTCAATCTGCTAAGAAAATGACCTTGGCTGCGGCCATTTCGGTGGGTGATCAGGTGAGGATCAAAGATCAAGAAGGTTCAGGAAGTGTACTTCAAGTAAAGGGTAAGCGGGCGCAGGTGGCTTTTGGAGGACTGACCTCGTTGGTCAGTCTAGAGCAACTAGAAAAGATAGGTACGTCGTCATCAACTAACCAGTCCCTGAAGCATATCGGGGGCTTAAATCTGGCTCAGCGGCAAAAGAATTTTAAATTTGAACTAGACTTGAGGGGAAAGCGTGTTGAAGAGGTGCTGGGTTTATTAGATAATTTCATGGATGATGCGTTGCTCCTCGGTACCGTCAATTTGCGCATTATACATGGCAAGGGGCATGGGGTGTTGCGTGAAGTCGTCCGCAATCATCTGACGAGCTATCCGAGTGTGCGCAAGCTTCAAGACGAACACATTGAAAGAGGGGGTAGTGGTGTCACTTTGGTTGATTTGGGATAAATAGTGCCTTACCGAATTAATGGCATTGGCAGTGAGCGCTGTTTTGCCAGTAGTTGAGTTCGATGCGGTTTTTTTTAAATCAAATAATAACGAAATTGCATGCAATTGATCAAATGAATACCGGATTCCTTTGACCGATCGAGTATAAATAACTAAATAACAGGTACCATGATATTGATTGGCGAAGTTGGTGGTTCAAGTACTGAATGGCGCGTGATCGAAGATTCGGTCATTCGCCAGTTTAAAACTATTGGCGTCAATCTGATCCATGACTCCGTATCTTCTTTTTTGAAAAAAGTTCACAAGTCGATTGCTCCTTATACCCATGCGGATCAGGTGTTTATGTATTTCGCTGGATTGGTGGATGTCAAAAGTCGGCGACGTAGTGTGATAAATGAAATTCAAAAAGTATTTCCGACATCTAAGATTGAAATCGAAAATGACCTATTGGCAGCAGCTCGGGGTGCCTTACAAGAACGTTCAGGATGGGTCGGTATCCTGGGGACAGGGGCCAATTTTGCCTTTTATAATGGACGTTTGATCGATCAAAGGATCGCTACACTAGGCTACATACTGGGCGATGAAGGAAGTGGTGCCTATATGGGTAAAAAATTATTAACAGATTTTGGTAGGAACCGACTACCTGCCGATATTGAAAATAAGTTTAGGAGGGCGTATAAAATGGATGAACCTACCTTGTTAGCAAAGGTTTATGATCCGACAGGTGCGAAGAGTTTTTTGGCAGGATTTACACCATTCTTGCATCAGCACATGGACCATTCTTATTGCAAACAATTGGTTTATCAATCTTTTTTGGATCATTTTAATGCGATGGCGGTGAACTATGATCTGTCTAGTTCGGTGAGTTATACAGGGTCTATTGCCTTTAATTTTAGCAATTTATTGATTGAGGCAGCCAAAATAATGAGGATCACGATAGGAACGATCACAGCGACGCCCATCGAGGGTCTAGTTACTTTTCACAACACAAAAATTTAATGTCTGTCACTGAATCATCCTCACATTATCAGCACTTGGATCAGCTTACTGCGTCGGAATTGATTGATTTCATCAACCAAGAAGACCAAAAAGTAGCATTTGCCGTAAGGGAAAGATTGCCCGAAATCGAAAGGTTGATCGTAGCCGTAGTCAAAAGAATGAAGCAAGGAGGGAGGCTCTTTTATATAGGCGCAGGAACGAGCGGTCGATTAGGTATTGTAGATGCTTCTGAGTGTCCGCCGACTTTTGGTGTAGGTCACGACCGGGTCATTGGCATCATTGCCGGAGGGGATCAGGCCATCCGAAAGGCAGTTGAATTTGCAGAAGATGATGCTGGACAAGCATGGAACGATTTAACTGGCTACGCCCCAACACCCATGGATACCGTGATTGGATTGGCGGCATCCGGTCGGACACCCTATGTGATAGGTGGGGTACGAGCTGCCAAAGAATTTGGATTGCTTACAGGTTGCATCAGCTGCAATCCCGATTCGGCATTGGGAGCGGTTGTAGATTATCCAATAGAAGTGGTTGTGGGACCGGAATTTGTGACAGGAAGTACCCGTATGAAGTCAGGGACGGCTCAGAAATTGATTCTTAATATGATATCAACTGCCGTGATGATTCAGTTAGGTAGGGTCAAAGGCAATAAAATGGTAGACATGCAGCTGAGCAACCAAAAGTTGGTCGATAGAGGGGTGAAAATGATCCTCTCTGAGACGAATGTGACAAGGGAAGTAGCCCTGGAAATGTTAAATAAGCATGGATCAGTTCGTAGTGCGATTCAGGCAATTTCTACATTATAAATACATGATAATGAGTTTGATATATTTATTTGATTAAATAATCTAATGCATCAAATTGAGCCTTTTTACAATTGGTTGAAGTTGTACGATTCTAGTAAGGATATTCGATCACCTTTCAGAGGAAAATCCTATGACTATAATTCCTATTCAGAAACCATTTATGGGTATTATATTGACCCAGCATGGGACTCCTTTGGTTCAGAAACCCTATACATGAAATTGCTTTTTTGTGACTACGAGTGTGGATTTACCATTATTGAGTTTATTGGTGAATGGAATGATGCATTGAATAATGACATTATGCTTTTGAAAAGAAATATTCTTGAGGTGCTCTCTATGTATGGAATCCATAAATACATTTTGATTGGAGAAAACATCTTGAATTTTCACGGTAGTGACGATAGCTATTATGAAGAATGGTTCGAAGAGGTAGCCGAAGGCTGGATTGCTTGTGTCAATTTTCCTCATTTTGTTCGAGACGAAATGGCCACATTTGGTTTGGATGTATACCTCAATATGGGAGGTACCCTAGAGATACCCAATTGGCGGACGTTAAAGCCGACGCTTTTTTGTGACTTACTGGCTAACTTAATTCAGCGAAGATTGAATTAGGTGTCTATTTTCTTGACGGATGCGATTTTAGTGATTAGATATTTTCGATCATCTTGATGTTGTTGACAAAGGACCCTGGTTCGGCGAAGCTCCAAATAAGTAAAAGTATTGTCTTTGAATTCAAAGACATCGCCCGCTTTTAAATCCTTGAGCAATAAGGTATCGTCAGGGGCGTCATATTGTTTTAAAACGGCATATAACTGGGGATCTGAACAACTTGAGGCCTTTGGGCTTTTGAGATATGCCGCAAGTTTTCTTAATAAAAGATCGGGAAATACCAAGTTGTTTAAAACGGGAGCGGCAAGTATTTTGAAATGATTTTTCCATTCAATTCCGTGAGGTTTCACAGAGCTTTTGAATTGATTGTGTGTGATTAGGTGGGCTACTTCATGTAAGTAGGTAATCAGAAACCCATAAGGATTCAGGTCATTGTTGATGGTGATGATGTTTTTTTTGGAGACAGGGTCAAACCGATAATCACCTAATTTGGTTTGTCTGCTTTTTTTAATTTGAAATTCAAAGCCATACTTTTCATACAATTGATGACAGTATAAAGCGGCAGATTCCGGCACGAATCGTTGAAATATATGTAAATACCGTGTCTTCAATTATTTGCTTCTAAATACCACTTTAACCGGAATGCCTTCAAAATTGAAATGACTTCTTATCTTATTCACCAAAAAACGCTCATAGGATTCAGCAATATCCTTTGGGTGATTGCAGAAAAAAGCAAAAACCGCAGAGTGGGTGGGTAATTGGGTGATGTATTTTATGCCAATACTTTTGCCTCTAATCGCAGGAGGTGGATTTCTTTCAATTTCTGGGAGTAAAATCTCATTGAGCTTAGAGGTCGCGATTTTGGTGGTTTTGTTGTCATAAATCTCTATGGCTTTTTCGATGACTTTGAAAATGCGCTGTTTCTCAAGGACACTGGCAAAAATCACAGGTATGTAGGAGAGCGGGCCGAGTTTGTTTTTGATTTCTTGCTCCAACTTTACGGCGGTGTTGGTTTCCTTGGCAATAAGATCCCATTTATTGATCATGATCACGCAGCCCTTTTTGTACTTGTTGACTAGCGATAAAATACTCATATCTTGGGCTTCTAAGCCCCTTTCAGCATCAATCATAACCACACATACATCACTATCTTGAAGGGCTTGAATGGCCCTTAAAACCGAATAAAATTCGATATCCTCGTGTACTTTGGCCTTTTTACGGATCCCTGCCGTATCGGTCAGAATGAAATCTTTACCAAACAAATTATAGCGGGTATTGATGGCATCTCTTGTGGTGCCAGGAATGTCGGTAACAATGGTTCTTTCTACCCCTAATAAGGCATTCAAAAAAGAAGATTTTCCAGCATTTGGACGACCCAAAATAGCGATCTTCGGTAATTCGCTCTCTACGGGATCCGCATCGTCTTCAAGTTTCTTAACTAGCTCATCTAGTAGATCACCGGTACCCCAGCCACTCGCCGAAGATACTGGATAGAGCTTATCGGCGATACCTAAGGAGTAAAATTCGGTTGAATCGTTGATCCTGCCTTGATTATCCGCCTTATTGGTTACCAAAAAGAGTGGCTTATTTACTTCTCTCAAGACACGGGCAAATTCCTCATCTAGGCTGTGCACGCCCGTGTGACAATCTACCATAAACAGAATGACAGTAGCTTCGGATAATGCTTGTTGTACTTGTTTGCGAATAGCACCTTCAAATATATCAGAGGAACCTTGTACATATCCTCCGGTATCGATGACCGTGAAGATTTTGCCGTTCCACTCGCATAGGCCATAATGACGATCACGAGTAACTCCCGATTCATTGTCCATGATAGCTTGTTTGCGTTCGATCAGCCTATTAAAGAGCGTTGATTTACCTACATTGGGTCTTCCGACGATTGCTACTATATTGGCCATGTATTTTTATAATTTCGTTGGTAAAATACCGTATTATTTAATTTTGATATCCAAATTTCCTCAAAGACTTATCCTTCTTACGCCAGTCTTTTTCGATTTTGACATAAGTCTCCAAATGAATCTTCTTTTCAAAAAATTTCTCTAATTCTTCTCTAGATTCAATACCCACTTTTTTGAGGCTTGCGCCCTTTTTGCCGATAATGATTCCTTTTTGACTATCCCGTTCTACATAGATGAGGGCCCTGATCCTAATGATGTCGTCGGCCTCTTTGAATTCTTCAATTTCTACTTGGCAACTGTAGGGGATTTCTTTTTTGTAATTCATGAAAATCTTCTCCCTGATAATTTCTGAAGTAACAAACCTTTCTGATTTATCGGTAATTTGATCTGCAGGAAAATAGGGGGGATGCACGGGGAGCGCTGATTTGATTGCACCAAATAATCCATCAATATTTATTTTATTGAGTGCTGAAATGGTTAATATAGTGGCCTCAGGGAAGATGCTTTGCCAATAGGTGATTTTGTCTTCAATTTGCGACCCCTTGGAGGTGTCAATTTTATTGATAATGAGCAATTTGGGGGTTGAATTGGCAAAGAGGTGTTTGACGATTTCGTTGTCATCAAATTTCTCTCCTAGCTCTACCATATATATAATCAGGTCGGCGTCGTCAAGGGAAGCTTTGACAAATTTCATCATGCTTTCCTGTAGCTTGTATTGAGGATCAATTAAGCCAGGCGTATCGCTATAGACCATTTGAAAATCGGGACCTGATAGAATCCCAAAAATACGATGTCTCGTAGTTTGAGCTTTGGATGTCATAATTGAAATACGCTCACCAATAAGGGCATTCATCAAAGTGGATTTACCGACGTTTGGTTTACCCAAAATACTTATGAAGCCTGCTTTGAAGGGATTGGTTTCTACTGACATTTAAAAATAATAACTTATTATCGAGATAACAACGGTGCAAAGATACTGCTAATTGAACCTAAGTTGGGTATGCTTTGCAGTCATTCATTTCTTAGTGATTGGATTTGGATAAATCGACCCCAAATCACTTAATAGATTATTAAATATTAACTAAACACTTGTTTATTGCCAAGACGTCATTACTTTTACGCTTACATCGCGGGATGGAGCAGTTGGTAGCTCGTCGGGCTCATATCCGCCGCGGCGGACACGGGTTCGGTAGTTGATTGAGATAACAAAGAGTAAAAGACATATCGCGGGATGGATCCGCCGCGGCGGATCGTCAGGCTTTATAAGACATATCGCGGGATGGAGCAGTTGGTAGCTCGT
>JABMNK010000134.1 GCA_013204595.1 Flammeovirgaceae bacterium | reverse complement strand
GTATGTAGCGAGTTGTGTTGTATTTAATGCGGGCGGTTTCTCAAAAACCTTGGCGCGTATGGGTAATGCTGGTTCAGTAAAGGATATCCGGACAGAACTTGATGATGATAAGTATGGGGAACAACTTCATCCAGGTGTTTTGGAATGCAAATATCTTTTACATTTAATACGTGCAGGACTAAAGAAACCAGATGAGTGGAAGCAATTTTCAGCAGGTTTTTGATATACGCTTACGTGTGAAGTGTAAAAATTTTGAAATCTGATTGCCGATATCGAACTTCGAACAACTATATTTTACGGTATTTACTTTTGTTAGCTCCAGTGCCCCTGGCCCAAACGGATGCCGGCGAAGAGTTTTCTTTAATTCTTTGGTCTTGTCCTCTATAAACTTTTTTACATTTATTTAATACAGCAAATCGGTCTGCAACATTTAGTAATACTTGAGATTTGGATTTAGTCAGATTTCTACAGGCCTCATAGAACACATCCTCTTTTAATTTCAAGCCACTCAGTGCCTTAATTAAGAGCGAATCGTTAGGAACAGTGTCCGGACAATATTGTTGGAAAAATAAATTCCGTAATTTTTTAAGTTCTAATTGTTTGGCTAAAGGCGCCTTTTGATTTGACAAGATTCAACTCCTTTGGGTACCAATATATGAGCACGTTCAACATCATCTAGGTCGACGAGGACTAGTTGGCATGAAATAATTTTAGGTTGCGTTGAAGTCATTAGATAATGCCATCTTGAGAAATCGGAAGCTAAATAGACGACTAGCTAAATTAAATTAATCACAGCAAGTGTGTTGTATTAATGTCGCCCCATTTATTTTGAAGATATTCAACTACCAGCCTTCGGTGACAATGGTGGGGCTTGTTCTCACTGCATAAAAGACATCCTTGATCGACTATATCTTTTGCAACACATTGATCGATGCGCCTTCGTTCCATCAGATTTAAGAATTCGGCCTCGTAGACTGACCAAGCACCGCCATGTTTTTTATATACATCTAAAATATCTTTGGTTGGAGCCAGTTCGGGAACGTGGATGTATTCAATCTGACAAAGTTCGCGGAGAAAGTAAGCTAGATCGGCTTGCTTGCTGAAACCAGCTAATTGCCCTGTATTGTTTAAACGAACATCCACAACACGCTTGACACCAGAGCTTCGGATGAGTTCGAAGAATCGCTTTGCGGTCTTTTCTGTAAACCCAATTGTGAAAACATTCATTCGTTACCCTCAAAATCATCCATTTGTGAGTTATTCAATTTTTTTTCTGGCTCTACCCAAGCAATATCTAGTGCTTGTTTATTGTAAGCATCATTTATTAATTCGCTTTGTGGAATATAAAAATCTGTTTTTTGAATCTTTGTTTTATCTAGCATTCGCGCCTCGGCTTCCTCTGTGGTTTCTAGCGAGCCGTCTTCCAAAATATGTTTCATAATTAGTCCAGTAGTTTTTAATTCACGGCAGACTAATACCATGCGGTGGCAGGTAATTGGGTCTTTTTCAGAGCACATAAGAGCAATTTTGTGATCGGTGGAGCCGCGCATGACTCTATCAAGACCAGATTTGAATAAGGATGATTTTGCAATGAGGTCGTATCTCGCTTTTTTTCCGTCATAACAATGTGGTTCTTCGCGGCGTGCGCCTAGTTCGCGCCCAAGAAATACGTATTTAAGACCTTCCTGTACTAGTGTTCGCTCAAGAGATTCTCTATTAAATTGCGGCGCAAACCTGCTGTAGGGACTTGAACGCACATCAGCGATAGCCGATACTGAATGCTTTTTTAATAACGCCACGAATACGTCTATTGTGTGGTTTGAATGACCAACCGTAAATAATAAATTTTGCATAGATGATTTTAGAATTATTAAAATGGTATATCGGCATCTGGAACTTGGCTGTGGGACGTAAAACTTCCATATGGAATGACGCCCGCTATTAGTTTGTAGTACCAGTGATTATGCAGTGTGCCTAAAGAGAGACATAGGTATTGTTGACAAGTTGCCTGTTCCGCAAATTGGTTATAAGTCAACAGGAATAATGGGTCAGTCACAGGTAGATCGTATTGAGTGCCAGAGTGTGTAAACTCTATTCTGGTTTGGTAATTGTTTGGACGATCGGGATATACAACTGATTTTGTCCGGAATTCGGGTACGCTAATCAATATTAATGAGTAATTAGGTCCGTTTTCATCTTCTTCTGAAACCGCCTTGCCCCTATTACCAAAAATCTTTTCAGAACGATCACTGAGGGCGGCCAAATTATCACGCGGAAATACTCCGACTTTTCTGAACGACCCAAGATCGCAATGTACATTTTCGGATTGATGTCCTTCGGGGTCTGCCATTCCCGCCTCAAATTCAATTACATCAAGTAACTCAAATGGCTCAGCACAAGCTGTAGGCACTTCGCCATGACCCAATTTACTAATAGGCCTTATCCATTTGGGTTTACCCCTAGAAAATATTGGTTTGTTTGCTGCATCTAGTTGAATACCAGCCAAACAACGCCCGCCAATTTTTATCGAGTTTGCAAGGCATACAATTCGAATTTTCATATGTGTTCCTCAATACCCAGATGTTCTCAGTGGTCTTGACCCCAAAACGGATTTGCTTTCAGGCAGAGAACTTTGATCCTAGGAAACTTTGTTCTACTGACTTTATGAAGTGAACAATCATTTGGACTATCTAGCATGCGAAAGACCCATACCAGAATCATTTAATTCTAACGAATGCACGCGTACAATGTCAGTGCCTATCTTAGATTTCGGCAGGGATTCTCACCACCAACTTGCAGGCAGTGAAATAACTATGACAACAAAACCAAACACAACGCGGCGCGGTTTCTCAGTAAATGTCTATCTGCCAAGCGGCGATCCAGAAGGCTTGAAAGTTGTGGAGAAATCCAATTGGACGGGGCGTGGCTTG
>JABMNK010000001.1 GCA_013204595.1 Flammeovirgaceae bacterium | reverse complement strand
CGTTGTGATTTGCTTTCTAATCGTATATTAGCAATACTATTTATATTTAAAACTCATAGAAACAGACGTTGTGATTGGCTTTCAAATCGTATATTAGCACAACAGACTAGTATCTAACTAACTGGTTTGTTGTGTTTTATAGCTAAAAAAGCTCAAGCTGCTGTGGTGTACTTGGCAAATGTTCTTTCTTGGTAGATCGAAAAATTTCCATAAGTCCAAATTGCCTGTCGGTTATGTGTAGTATAACAACATGTCCCTTGGGCGGGAGATTGATCTTTACTCTTTTTATATGAACTTTGGCATTTTCTAAGCTTGGAGAATGTCTAATGAAAATCGAGTATTGAAATCTAGTGAATCCATCTTTTTCTAAAATATTGACAAATCTCCGATAATCACGTTGATCTTTTTTGGTCTCAACGGGTAAGTCAAAAAAAACCATTACCCACATGACTCGATATCGATTAAATCTATCACTACTCACATTACAGGAAACAGTATATTCTTCTCAATATTGGCGTAACATTTGTAAAGACTACTGGTCGTTTGGTGAACGGCAAGCATCAGCGGTCTTAATTGTTGATTTATATGAACATCTAGCACTGGAATCATCAACAATTGCTTTTTTAGTGCTGGGGTTAGAATCTCATAGTTATCCTCACTTCTGACCAGCTCTAAGACCAACTGATCAACATAGGGGCGATACGGCTCTATTACATCATCTGCCAAGCAATAAGCATTGTATTTATTGTGGTGATGATAACCCAATATTGGCAATAAACCACTAGCTACAAGCGATCGGGCTATTATTGCCCTTAGGATTGCATAGCCATAATTAAGCAAATTATTGGGCGGTTCACCAAAACGACCTCTTCTAAAGGATTGCAGATGATCAACGAACAACTTCTGCCAATAATATGCTGCCGCACGAGCCTCAAGATTCTTGGAGTCTCCTTGATCTACTTTCTTGGACCAATATACCATGTTTGCTGCCTCGATACCATTCATTTTTAATAGTGCAGATTGATTTGATATTTTGGCTTTAATAGTTTGTTGCCAAAATCGATCTTTTATCAATTGCCTCGCCTCAAGTTGAAAGCTAAAATGTTGATGCTGCTCGCTATGTCCATTTAAATTAAGCAGCATTCCTTGAGGTAAGTGATGGCTATCACAAGTGATTACAGCGACATTATTTCCAAGTAAAAGACTTATTAGCGTATGAGTAACCGTTATTTGCGCATGCTCCAAAACGAGCACACCAATGTCTTCAATAGGCACCTTTTTAACTTGCTCATTTTCTGCATACTTTATCACCAGTTGATTTTTGGTAGTGCTTAAATACACAGGTTGAGTAAAGCAAAGGGTTCTCTTAATCATAAGTTAATATTCTCCAATTTCCACTATTCTTCCTAAATGATTAATTCTTATTTTTATAATATTTTTGATACTAGATAACCCTATTCGCTTCCAAATAACTCCTTTAAATTTAGGATTATCAATCACCTCTGTTTCCAGATGGTGTCTAAAAACATAATCTCCAACTGCTATTTTTTGTACCCTAAACATATTTTTACTGATTTCTGAATAGTTCAAAGGATTCATTAGATCGACCCCATTTGGATCAAAACTATCGGAAGGGAAAATAAACATTTCATTTTGCTTCATGGTAAATAAAAATTTCCATCCCAAGTGTTCATTATAGGTTTTATCTATAATATCCTCTCTGCTATTTGATCTCCTTACAGCCTCAAAAAATGAAACAACCATCTCTTGCAGCTTTCCATTTTCATCCTGATAAACTGCTATATGATGATTATTGCCAAGACTTACAAAATCAACATCCATAGTGTTCCCTATTTTGTCTAGAATTAACTTGCCAAAGTGATCGTATTTATTATGTAAGCCCTCAGCATTATTTACTCCCTTTATTCGTGCAGCCTTAACGGGTATAGTACCTTCATTATCCAAGAAAATTGGATTGTCATCAAGATTCGAAAAAGCCTCCTTGGCATTTCCTTTATTTAGCTCTAATCTTTTGATTAGTTTTCTTTTGATTCCCTGATCTACTATTTTTTCGATCTGCTTTAAATTTGAGAAGTTGGTTGGATTGATTTCCTTTCTAATCACATATTGGTCTTCAAACCAAGTCAACTTTACTCGCTCAGGTACACGTTCTTTGTCCATCGTGTAAACTGGATTTTTAATTAAGCTATTTGATCCCGAAAAGGCCTTTTTTGGATCCGAATTATGTTCGCCCAAGCGTTTCAGCAATGCTTCACGATAGCTTTGATTTGCCACTTGTGAAATAACTAATGAATCAAAAGAAGCTCCTATTTTCACTTCATTAGACTTACGCACCCTTATTTTTCCATAAATTGTTTCCTTGTGCAACTGTCCTCTTGGTGTTAGGGCAATTTTAGTCTGTACCTGATTTTTTATTTTTATTTTATTAATATTCCTAGTAACAACTTTGTTTTTTGCCTTATGAGAAATTAAAACAGCTTCCAGTTTTGATCTACACTGCTCTCTGAAATCATTCATTGGAAGTCTAAACCTTTTTCCTCCTCGTTCTGATTT
>JABMNK010000015.1 GCA_013204595.1 Flammeovirgaceae bacterium | reverse complement strand
GATATGGAAGAGGCCATTCCGCTTTCCCAGGAGCTGTTTTCCAGGATGAAGATCTGTGATTGGTTAAGCTCTTTTTCTATTGTATCTTTTTCTGAACCCAATACCACTAGGATCAAACTTGCCTGACTTTCAAGAGCAGTATCAATACTATGTTGCAAGAGAGTTTTGTCTCGATAGCTCAAGAGTTGTTTTGGGCTGCCAAGACGTGCTGATTTGCCTGCTGCCAGAATGATGACTGCAATGCAAGAAGATTGACTATCCTGAGGCGCCATCATTTAACTTCTTGGGTGAATTGGTGATGTTCTGTACTTCAAAAAAGAACCATCTCTTTGAGCAAAGGCTGCGCGGATGCCTGCAGCTAATGATAAAGCAATCTCCTCGGGGGTTTGTGCCCCAATATCCAATCCCAAAGGGGCATAAATCCGTTCCATTTCTGATTCAGTTATTGACTGACCATCCTCAGCTAGTTCTTTCCATATTTTTTCGGAACGTATCTTCGGACCTAGCATTCCAATGAATGGAGCAGCTGTTCTGAGTGCTTTGGGTAAATTTAGCTTATCAGTTTTATAGTCATGCGACATCAGAATGATTGCTGTATGTTCATCGATCAGCATTTCAGGAAACGCTGAGGGTGCAATAATTTGATCTGCAAGTGCAGCTATTTTAGTATTGACTTTGATTAATTCGGCCACAATACTAACCCTCCATCCAATCTCTTTTAACAGGCGGCACATGGGATAAACGTCGTATTGATGTCCCATCAGGACGACATGGATCTCTGGTGGCAGAATCTCAATAAACACGGCCAGACTTTTGCCATCCGCTGTTTTAATACTTAAGGAATCCGATTTTTTATCTACTATTTGTTGCTTTAATGCCTGTTCTAAAGATTTTTCCAGATCTGTATTTCTAAATAGGGCAAGGCTTTGCGGGCCTTTATATTGAATCAGCTGACCAGGATTTACCTCCCCAAAATCGCAATTAATTGTAGTGACGGTGATTAAGGTATGGGTTTCGCGGTTTGATACTATACAGGATTTTAACACCTCCAATATATTGCTTGAGTCGTTAAAATCAAGCGGACAAAACAGTACATCAATAATTCCATTGCAACCTAATCCTACCCCGATTTGATGTGGGTCATCTTCGCTGGTATCATAGGTAATTAGCGTAGGACGTGAGTTGTTAATGGCTAACCTTGCCCGTTTAAGCGCATCACCTTCCAGACAGCCGCCACTGATGCCCCCAATCCATTGGCCATTATCTAATACCAGCATGCGTGCACCTGTACGGCGATAAGAAGACCCTTCTACACGTACCACAGTAGCGATGGCTGCGCGCGTAAGAGATCTATCTAACTCATCATATGCTTTGATTATGGCTTTGATTTCTTTCATTTATTCTAATATACGTAAGCTACACAAAATTGAACGTTGACTTTAACTGCCTATGAATATAATATTTTGGCCCTTGCTGCATTTGAGAAGTATAAATTCCGGTATGTCCTGAAAAAAAGTATGAAATTAAACAGGCTATACCTATAAAAATTGCACTTTCCATTCCAAATAATTCTATTCCCATCAAGGTGCAGGCAATAGGGGTGTTGGTGGCCCCTGCGAATACAGCAGCAAGACCCATTCCTGCAAGTAAGGCTACTGGTAAGGGCACAAACCAAAACAGTGCATTTCCAAGTGTTGCTCCAATAAAGAAAAGTGGAGTAACTTCACCTCCTTTAAAACCAGCGCCGATGGTAAATGTTGTAAATAGGATTTTGAGTAGAAAGTCATAAGAATTTAGATTTTCACTGAAAGCATCCATAATCACTGGAATTCCTAATCCTATATATTTGGTATTTCCCATCAGGTATATGGCAATGGCAATAAAAATACCGCCAATCAATGGTCTGAATGGGGCATATTTGATGATCGAATTAAACAGCTTGGTCCAGAAATGCATAGATCTTGAAAATAACCAGGATGTTAGTCCAAAAATTATACCTGTAAGCACCGCCCAAAGAAGGTTTATCATATTTATATCAGGTACAGTTGGAATACTATATTGGGTGTGTGAAACATTCCATGCAGTACATGAAAAATCAGCAATGAAAGCGGTGATCAGGCTGGGTAGTAGGGCTTCTGATTTTATTTTGCCAAAAAACATCACTTCTAATGCAAATACAGCTCCGGCAAGTGGAGTGCCAAATACTGCGGCAAAACCTGCACTGATACCGATAATTAGTAAGATTTTTCGATCGTTTTCATTTAATTTAAACAATTTGCTGAACTGGTCTGAAATGGCTACCCCCATTTGAACTGCTGTTCCTTCTCGACCTGCTGAACCTCCAAAAAGATGAGTAATTAGGGTGCCGAATAAAACAAGCGGCGCCATTATTAAGGGGATTATTTTTTTTGGACTATGAAATTCCTCTAGTAATAAGTTGTTCCCATTGACTACCTCTTTTCCCCAATAGTGGTATGCCAGACCAATAATCAGTCCGGCTAGAGGTAAAAAAGCAATTATCCAAAGGTGATGCTCTCGCCATTCTGTTACCCAATCTAAAAAAATTAAAAAAAATGCAGATGCGGATCCTGCCAGAACACCAATAACAGCAGAAAGAAATAGCCATTTTAGAAAATAGAATAAAACAGGGATTTGTTTGGCTTTACTTAAAATGGAGACCGTATCAGATTTACTCATTGAGGTGCTTTAATTTTCTGCATTTTTCGCTACAGTACTTTACATCCTGCCATACCTTTGCCCATTTTTTTCGCCAGCTAAAGGGCCTTTCACATACTATACAAACTTTTACTGGTAGGTTTTCTTTTTTTAATGTTTTCATCTCAGCGCTTGCTGATTTTATTCATACTGATGCTGCGTTGTAAGGTACATTTAAACCGGTTGATCTCATCGGTTCGTTTGTGTAGATGCTTTTGACTCACGCCACTATTGACACGTTTTCGCCATAAGTTAAAACTGCTTCTTTTAAGTTCTTTTCTCATCAGCGAAATCACGTCTGACTCGGTACATCCAAATTGAATTTTTATTGCTTCAAATGGGGTTCTGTCTTCCCATGCCATCTCAATGATGCGGTCTGTTTCTGCTTCGGTCATGCCCTTATTATCTTTTTAATTCTTAAGATTTCCGAAGTTAAAACTTCAGGATGATAGCTCTTGTATTTTTCTGCAGTGAACGTAAATAAAACATGATCTCCGGTTTGTCTAAAGTCGATTTTTTTAAGTAAAATACGTGCTGATGTGTTTTTTAAGACATCCATACCATTCCAGCTTTCTAATAAATCATTTTTTTTGAGATACTGATACTTATCAAAGTGCAATCCAGATCGGCGGCCTAAATTCCTAACCAGCTTATAGTGCTCAGGATGAAGGAACTGCAAGATTGCCCGATCAGTTTGAAACATGTTTTGTAATGTTTTAGTGTCATTGTATATGGCTATTGCATAGATTTTTGGCTCCATGCTTACAGCGGTAACATAGGTACAGATATTCATGTTTACCTTGCCTTCAAAATAGGTAGCAAGGCTATAAACCGGACCATCAATAATATTCCAAGGTCTTTTCATGGCTTAAAAATCCGAAATATTTTTAAATTACTCATCTCATTGAAATAATTTAACTGAGACCTTCAGAATTTATGCTTTTAATGAAGAGATCTTTTTATACAGAAGTATTTTCGGACTAAAATTTTCGGTCGTTTATACCCAAAATGATTGTTAAAAAAAACAATATTGCTGGCTTCGTATGACTTTCCTTAAAGTAAAAAGCATTTAAAATGCTGATAATTAAAATATTAATCTTTTTTACGATGAATTCCTGTCTACAGTGATTTTGAAATTTATTCCACTAAGGTTCTGTTAAATCTTAGGGTAAGAGATGAAAAATGGAAATTTAGTATAATGGAAATTTATTTTTTATCAAAAATTCGCCTGAAAGGCTCAATATTTTGGCCCATAAAATCCTCCGGAAACTGTTCCTCATCAGGTAATCCAAGGGTAAGGTTTTTATCATCTGAAGGCCAATAATTTGTTTTGAAAATAAAATCCCAAATACTCAGTGTAATTCCATAATTAAAACCATTGGGATGGCTTTCGGGGAGGTGTTTGGCATGGTGTATAAGGTGCATCTGGGGGCCATTAAACAGGTATTTGAATTTTCCTAACGGGATATTCAGGTTAGCATGCGCCAGCTGACCTGCAACCAGCGTAAAAATATGGACGATGAAGAAGTCGCTGATGCCAAATCCGATCATCGCTAAGGGAATATATTCAAGTGTTCGGTACAAAATATTTTCCATCCAATGGTAGCGAAGTAAGGCAGCGAAACCCATTTCTTTTGTACTATGGTGAACTTTATGAAACTCCCACATCCAATTAACGTGATGATACATGCGATGAATATTCCATTGCATAAAATCACGTATAATAAAGATGAGCAGTAATTGTACCCATCCCGGTAGGTTTCCAACCTGAATGGCAATAAGATTATTTATGCCAAATAAGCCCAGTAAATCGTTAAAAGCCTGCACGGCTACCATCGAAAGTGCATTGTAGGCCAGGAGGGCGAAGAGGAAGTAATTCCAAAACAGGTAAAAGATATCCAGCCAGAAATAATCACGAATCAGAGCTTGGTTTTTGCGCCAGGGAAAAGTAATCTCTGCCAAATAAACAAGCAGGGAGGCTGCAAGTAGCCAGTAAAAATAGTTATGCCAGCTTGGGTTAAGAATTTCATTGAAAAAGTAATTTGCATAACCTGTATAGCCATCAATTATTACTTTTAAATACTTATACATGCTGCAAATATTGAAATTTTTGTTTAGAAATAATGAATTTATTTGAGATTTGACAATGAAAGTTTCATCCTGGTCGGTGTTCTTCTAATCTGCCCCTCAGCTAAGAGATACTACTCATTTCCTCTGGTTGGTGTCCTCTGGTTTGTGTCATAGAAATCACCGAACAGTCCATTTAGCTTTATCTCGTTTTATGTTGTGTTGAACACACGAACTAGCGTAAAATGTGTATTGCTATTTTATTTTTTTTTGTTCAATAGAAAGGATAAAGCATCTGTTGACCAAAGCGCCCACAATACAAGAACAGGCTGAAAGAATAACCTAATTAAACGTTTCTGGTCCGTGTCTAAACCGAAGGCGTCAATGCCATTGGTGTACTGAGAAATGTTACCCGGAAAAATGAGTATGTAAAAAATAGCAAGTGCAATTCCTGTTTTAATTTTGTTTTTTATCCAGAAAACCATAGCTAAGCCTAATGCGATTTCCACTATGCCTGATGATAATACTACAAAATCTATGAATGCAGCATCATTTGGTAACCAAGCGGGTACCTGAGCAAGGAATTCTTCCCGTTTGGAAGTCAAATGTCCAATTCCAGCCATTAACATCAATGAGCCTAAAAGAATTCTGAGTACATTTTGAAGAAAATTTGTTTTCATATTGCCTTTTTTAAGATTTTATAGTATGCCCTTAAAATACAGAGTGCGATAGTATTAACCTTTACTGCCCATACTTAGGTTTGGATATTAAATTGATTTTAATGTAGGATGATTTCGCTTATCTGCCCGAATATGGGAAAGATACACCATCTAGTTTGTAAATTTTAGTTCATGTTTGTGTATGGTGTATACCGTCAGCAAAAAGTGAACTAATAAGGGTTAAATTATAAGAGAGTGTTTTAAACAGAGTAAACACTTAAATTTAACTACAATGGGAAAGAAGAGAAATGCAAGTTCATTAATTAGTGAACTAAAAAGGAAGACACGCAAGGCGTATAATTCAGAGGAAAAGATCAGAATTGTAATTGAGGGTATTCGAGGTGAGTTGAGTATTGCTGAACTCTGTCGTAGAGAAGGCATTCATCAAGCAAACTATTACAAGTGGAGTAAGGATTTCATGGAAGCGGGCAAGCACAGGTTAAATGGTGATACGATGCGAAAAGCCAATACCTCAGAGGTTCAAGAATTAAAAGGTGAGAACGCCTCTTTAAAGGAACTGGTGGCAGATCTTTCACTAGAAGTGAGAGATTTGAAAAAAAACATTGGCTCACCCGAGTAAAGAGGAAGAAGTACATGCATTACAGTCAAAACGAAAAGATGGAGATCATCCGTCTTGTAGAGCAAAGTGATCTTGGTGTTATCAGGACGCTCAGGCAACTAAAAGTGAATAAAACTACCTTTTACAAATGGTATAATGGCTACCAACAGCATGGATATGATGGATTGGCTCGAAGGTCTGGTAATAGGAAAGAAGTTTGGAATAAGATCAACTTAGCTGATAGAGATAAAGTGGTTGAGATTGCTTTAGAACGCCCTGAGTTATCATCTAGAGAGCTGGCATGGCATATCATAGATAAATACAGTTATTATATCAGTGAGTCGAGTGTGTATAGAATATTAAAGCTCAATGGTCTTATCACAACTCCTTCATTCAGGATTATGAGTGCCTCTGATAGTTTTCAAGATAAAACCACTTCAGTAAATCAGATGTGGCAAACAGACTTCACCTATTTTAAAATAGTTGGATGGGGATGGTATTACTTATCGACCATATTGGATGATTACAGCCGTTTTATTGTCAACTGGAAGTTATGTGCCACTATGAAGGCAGAGGATGTAAAACAGACCTTGGATGAGGCTTTATTAGTCGCACAAACCCATGCTCCTCCAAAGTTACTATCTGACAATGGATCGTGTTACCTATCTGTTGAATTAGCAGAATATTTAAATGATCGAAACATGAAACATGTACGAGGTCGACCGCTTCATCCACAAACTCAGGGTAAAATTGAACGATATCACAGATCAATGAAGAATGTAGTGAAACTGGATAATTATTACAGCCCAGGGCAGCTAGAGTCTAAAATGAAGCAATTTGTTCAGTATTACAACTATGAAAGATACCATGAGTCCATCAATAACCTTACTCCTTCTGAGGTCTATTATGGCACGGGAGAAAGAAAACTTAGGCGTAGGAAAAGAATCCAACAACAAACTTTAATTGAACGAAAAAAACAGAATCAAAATATTTATTTAAATTAGTATCAACACTCGCTTAATTTATATCTAAAAAAGTCCACTTTTATTTGACGACATACAGATATGACTTTTTCATCACTTAATTTTGGCTAAAAATAACCTTATATTGAACTATGCAAGTTGACTTAGAGGAACATCAACATCCAAGCGAAACAAAAAGGAATCTATTGATCGCAATTGTGATCATCGCAATGATCGGTGGGATTATTGTCTTGTACCTCGACTACCGGGATTCAGAAAATGACAAAATAATTCAGGAACAGGAACTAACCAGAGCCTATTTAGAACTTGACTCCATCTCTAATGAGTTAGACAAGCGCATCTTGACTATCTCCAAATTAGGTGGAAAAATCGACACCCTCATCTCAATCAAGGATCAACTTGAAGCTGAGAAGAAATTATTTCTAAATACAGAAAAGATAAGAAAACTGACCATACGTGATCTTAAAGATAAAGTAGAAGGCTACCGGCAACTTCTGGTCATTAAAGATGAGGAAATCAATCAGCTGACCATCATTAATGATAAATTAATTTCAGAAAACAATGAACTGAAAACAGAATCACAAGTACTAAATAAATCCCTCAATAATATTAAAACTGAAAAAAAAGATCTTGAAGAAAAAGTGACTCTGTTGTCAAGATTAAAAATTGAGAAATTTCAGGTTTTCGCCATTGATTTAAAAGGGAAAGAACGCTCTAATGAATTTAGAAACAGACAAATAGATCAGTTAAAAATAACTTTTGTCTTGGGTGAAAACAAAGTTGCGCCCATAACAGGAAAGAAAATGTGGATTCGTATCGTTGATCCAAATAGCAATGTCTTATTTGACTTGACTAAAGGATCTGGTACTTTTATGTTTGACGGCAGAGAACTTTTTTTCACTGAAAAAAAAGAAATACTGTATGACCGGTCCCAGCAAACAGTAATTGTTTATTATCAGAAAGGAAGTGAATTCCCCCTAGGATCGTATAACGTGGAAATTTATACCGATGATTATGTTGTTGGCTCAGGAACTTTTATTGTAAAAAACTAGATTAATCATTGCTATTTGCCATTTTATGCCTATTTTCGCACCCTAAAATTTATAATTTATTTATTTTATTATGAAAAAGAATTACGAAACAGTATTCATTTTAACTCCCGTTTTGTCTGATATTCAGATGAAGGATGCTGTTCTTAAATTCATCAAAGTAATAACTGATAATGAAGGCGAAATCATCAACGAAGAAAGTTGGGGATTGAAAAAATTAGCCTATCCAATCCAACATAAAAGTACTGGATTTTATCATTTACTTGAATTTAAGGCAGACCCCTCACTGATTTCAAAATTGGAAATTGAGTTTAAGCGTGAAGAAAAAGTTATGCGTTTTTTAACGGTCGCTATAGATAAGCATGCGCTTATTTATAACGAAAGAAGACGTAATGGAGCATTCAAAAAGAAAGAAACTAAAGAGGAGGTTGCAAAATGACACTACAGAACGAACCGATCAATAACGATCAAATACTTAAGAAGTATTGCAGATTTAAGAAAAACGGAATCAAATATATTGATTACAAAGACGGAAATTTCTTATTGAAATTTGTAAACGAGCAAGGTAAAATTTTACCAAGAAGACTTACAGGAACAAGTCTTAAGTTTCAACGGAAAGTTGCGCAAGCGGTAAAGCGTGCCAGACATATTGCCGTTTTACCATATGTAGCAGATTCTCTTAAATAAATAAAGTTATGGAAATAATATTAAGAGAAGATGTAAAAGGGCTTGGTTACAAAAATGACACCGTCAATGTAAAGCCAGGCTATGGTAGGAATTTTCTTATTCCTAAAGGAGTGGCTATATTGGCCAGTAAGTCAAATAAGAAAATGATTGACGAGAATATTCGTCAAGCTGCTCATAAAGCTGAAAAATTCCTGAAAGATGCACAAGCAATCGCAGATAAATTGGGTGATTTGATTTTGGAAATAACTACAAAAGCAGGTGAAAGTGGCAAGATTTTTGGGGCAATAACTGCCTTACAAGTTGCCGACGCTTTAACTGTCAAAGGGTTTATTCTTGACAGAAAGAAAATAACGATTTCTAAGAGCATTAAAGAACTTGGTGACTATAAAGCGGTTATTGATCTTCATAAGAATATTCATCACGAGATTACCTTAAGAGTGATTTCAGAATAATATCTCAAATATTGCATATATTTAAGAACCCCGAAATTATATTCCGGGGTTTTTTGTTATTATAACCTGAGCAATGAAATTCAAAATTGAGTTTGATATACCCAAAAAAAACCATGAGGCTATAAACTATGGTGATACCCTATTGTCTATAGGCTCATGCTTTTCAAATGATATTGGACAAAAATTATTGAACGCCAAATTTGATGTAATCAGTAATCCTTTAGGCGTCCTATACGACCCTCTTTCCATTTTTAAGATTTTAAAAGATTGCCTACATAATATTGCGCCAAGCCCTATTTTAATCAATGACTTGTATGTAAGCTTCGCCCTTCATTCTGAAATACGTGCCGTCACCAAAGATGACTTTAATTCAATGTGTTTGCGCAAAATGGATTTAACGAGGGATTATTTAAAAAAGGCAAAATGGCTCATCATCACCCCTGGCACTGCTTATAGTTACCGACATCTAACATCTAATGAACTTGTTGCAAATTGTCATAAAATTCCTCAGCGAGAATTTCGTAAGGAATTACTGAATACCCAGTTAATTCTTGATGCGTTTGAATCGCTATATTTGTCGATCAAAGAAATAAATCCAGCATTGCAATGTTTATTCACGGTCAGTCCCGTAAGACACCTAAAAGATGGATTAAATGAAAACACACAATCTAAAGCCATCCTACATCTCGCTACCCATGAAATAGTCACACGATTCAAGGATTGTCATTATTTTCCTAGTTATGAAATAATGATCGACGAACTCCGTGATTATCGATTCTATAAATCCGACATGATCCATCCAAATGAACTCGCTATTGACTACATCTGGGAAAGGTTCCTTTCCACATACTTCAGTGAACATACACTTTCAATTTATGAATTATGGGGAGATCTATCAAAAGAAATGATGCATAAACCATTTAATCCCCATTCCATAGAACATCAAAAATTCATTCGTAAAACACTGAAAAAATTAGCGGATTTTCCTAAAAATGTGAATGTAAATAATGAAATTGAAGATCTAAAAAAAATGTTACTTGGATGAGATATGCAATCATTATTTTAATAGTCACACTCATCGGTTGCACCTCATCGAATAAAAAAGACATGGAACATTCAACTAAAAGCAATCATCTAATCAATTCATCCTCCCCCTATCTTTTGCAGCATGCCCATAACCCGGTAAACTGGTATCCTTGGGGTGAAGAAGCCCTGTCCAGAGCTAAAAAAGAGGACAAACCTATTATTGTGAGCATAGGCTATTCGTCTTGTCATTGGTGCCATGTAATGGCTCATGAATCCTTTGAAGACGATTCCATAGCTCTCATTATGAATGAATATTTTATAAATATCAAAATTGATCGCGAAGAACGACCTGATATCGATCAAATCTACATGGACGCCGTTCAAGCAATGGGTATTAATGGTGGCTGGCCACTTAACGTTTTTCTCACTCCTGATCAAAAACCTTTTTATGGAGGTACGTACTTCCCAAAGGAAGGCTGGCGAGAACTATTACTCAACGTACACAATGTTTTTACTGAAAATAGGGAAAAACTAGAAGCTTCAGCCGAGGTCTATACCAAAGCGGTTGGTGCCAATGTCAAAGAGAAATACCAGCTCTCTTCAGGATCACAAATCAGTCAAGAAAAAATTGATTCTGGTTTTCAAAAAATGTCATTAACGTTTGATAGCGAGTGGGGAGGCCTCAAAAAGGCACCTAAATTTATCATGCCATCTCAGTGGTCATTTCTCATTGACTATCACTATTCTAGTCAAAACATAGCGGCCAAAGATCAGTTACAGTTGAGCCTCAATAAGATATTGGAAGGAGGTATCTATGATCAAATTGGTGGGGGTTTTTCTCGCTATTCGGTTGATAAATATTGGCATGTACCTCATTTTGAAAAAATGCTCTATGACAATGGGCAATTATTATCCCTTTATGGAAAAGCATTTAAAATCGATAATGAACCAGCATATGCTCGAATCATAGCGGAAACGGTCAATTGGCTGAAAGTTGAGATGCTTGATCCCTCAGGTGGATTTTATGCCGCTTTAGATGCCGATAGTGAAGGTGTGGAAGGTAAGTTTTATACTTGGACCTATGATGAAGTAGCTCAAATCGCAAAAGAAAACACTTTAATTATTGCCGCCTATTACGATATTCAAAAAGAAGGAAACTGGGAACATACGAATATCCCCAGAAGACTCCAAAGCAAAAAATCCCTCCTAAAGGAGTTTGCATTGACCAATGAACAACTAGATGAAATAGTCATCGATTTCAAAAAAGAGGCCGTAACCTATCGAAATAAAAGGATTCACCCAGGATTGGATAATAAAATCATTACTGGATGGAATGCATTGACCTTAACTGGCCTTCTAGAATCCTATCAGGCCACCCAACAAAAAGACTATTTGGCGCTTGCCAAAAATAGCTACCAGTTTATTACAAGTCATCTTATCAAAGATCAAACCCTCCTGCATGTGAAAGGCCTGAATACTCAAGGCTTTGCCGAAGACTATGCCGCTGTAATTCAATCATTTATCAAATATTATGAAACTACTTTTGATGAAACCGCCTTAGGTCTTGCGGAGGAACTCACCGTCCAAATGAATGAACAGTTTTATGATTCAAATGAGCAGCTCTATTATTTTACCAGTAGCAATGCTGAGAACTTAATCGCAAGAAAAAATGACCTATTTGATAATGTCATCCCATCTCCCAATTCCATGATGGCCGAAAACTTAATCAAACTTGGTCTGCATCTAGATAAGGATAGCTATAAGCAACAAGCCCTTGATATGGTCAACCAGGTGAGTGATCTGATAACACAAGAAACGAGCTATCTCTCGCAGTGGGCTTCCGTCTCGACGCTACTGATCAAACCTATTCCGGAAATTGTGATTGTAGGTCATGATTTTGAGGCGATGGCTGCTAAAGTTAATGCCTTAAACATTCCTCATAAAGTTATTGCCGCCGCCGAAAAAGAAAGCGACCTTCCGCTGCTATCCTTTAAAACTGAAATCAATGATCAAACAGCTATTTACATATGCTTCAACAAAACCTGTAAGCTCCCTGTTACGGATTTGGATGAGGCGCTAGCGCAAATTCCCAATTAGCCAATTTTAAGATTTGCGATACATAGAGGTCATACTCCCCATTCCAATTCAAGGAACTTTCTCCTACACGGTACCCGCTCAATTCAATCAAAAAAACCTTATCGGTTGTCGAGTCATAATACCTTTTGGTAACAAAAAATACTATACAGGCTTAATTTACAAAGAAATAGATAAGGTAAATACTCCTTATGCACTAAAACCCATATTGGATCTATTGGATGATGTACCGATCATTCAAACGTCCCAAATTAATTTCATTGTCTGGTTGTCAACCTACTATATGTGTAGTTTAGGAGATGCCTATACGGCGATGCTCCCTTCAGGATTGAAACTGACCAGTGAGTCATTTTTGGGTCTGATTCCCGGGATTTTGATTGATTATCTATCGCTAAATGAATACGAAAGGCTCGTCATTCAGCACTTAGAGAAATCACATCTTTCGGCAGATGAAGTCAAAAGAATTACCGGCCAAAAGCAACCTTTCCGCATCATCAAAGGGCTCCTTGACAAGGACTTAGTTTATTCTTTTGAAAAAATAAAGGACAAATACACACCAAAAAAAGAGACAAGAATTCGCTTAAATACAGCTTTCACTGAAAGGTCTCAACTAGACAAACTCTCTAGTCAATTGGAAAAATCCTCCTTGCAAACTCATATATTGATTTCTTATCTTAAGAACATACCCGTTTATGACGCTCCTGAACTTAATCAATTTGGTATCAGCAAGAAAAATCTTCTCAAAGAAGGAATCAGTACTTCTTCATTAAATACCTTATTGAAAAATCAAATTCTTGAAAGCTGGGAGCACCTGATTGATCGGTACTCTTTTAACCAAATGGAACTACAACCCATACCGACATTGACTGAACCACAAAGGGTCGCATTTGATGCTATTCAGCAGTCTTTTGAAAGTAAGGACACCACTCTTTTGCGGGGTGTGACAGGGAGTGGTAAAACTGAAATTTATATCAAACTTGTCCATGAAATCATTGAAAGTGGTGGACAAATATTACTACTATTACCTGAAATAGCCCTTACAACGCAGATTGTACAACGTTTTCGTCGATATTTTGGAAATCGATTTGGTATCTATCATTCTAGGTTTTCAGATAATGAACGTACCGAGATTTATCGCAACTGCTTAGAAGGTAAATATGATTTCGTGATAGGCGTCAGAAGTGCCATTTTCCTTCCATTCAGCAACCTGGCACTCATCATTGTTGATGAGGAGCATGAATACTCCTATAAGCAGTACGACCCAGCACCTAGATACCATGCCAGAGATAGTGCCTTATATTTGGGTCAACTGCATCATGCAAAAGTCTTGTTAGGGTCTGCAACTCCCTCACTTGAAAGTTATCATCATGCTATCTCAGGTAAGTTTGGCTATGTACAACTCTCCAGTCGATATGATGACCAACCTCTTCCCGAAATCATATTTGCTGACGTTACATTGGCAAAAAAGCAAAAAAAACTTAAAGGTAATTTCACCAATGTATTGCTCAATCAAATTAGAGAGACTATCACCAGTAATAAGCAGGTAATTCTTTTTCAAAATCGCAGAGGTTATGCACCTTACGTCGAATGCAATCAATGTAATCACATCCCTCATTGTCCTCATTGCGCGGTAAGTCTCACCTATCATACTTATCAGAATGAACTTATCTGTCACTATTGCGGCTATAAAAACTTCTTTGAAGCCAAATGTGAGAAATGTACCTCAAATGAAATCAAAACAGTCGGTCTTGGTACCGAGCAAATTGAAGAAGAACTAGCCCTATTACTTCCAGATCTATCAATAAAGCGTATGGATCTCGACACCACCCGCAATAAAAATGCCTATCAGCAAATCATTGATGATTTTGAAAAAGGAAATGCTCAAGTACTTATCGGCACTCAAATGGTCACAAAAGGTCTTGACTTTGAACATGTCCATCTGGTAGGCATCTTTGATGCAGATCGAATCATTCATTTCCCCGACTTCAGGTCACATGAGCGTGCGTTTCAATTAATAACCCAAGTCAGTGGACGTGCTGGTCGAAAACACGCCAGAGGCAAAGTAATCATTCAAACTAGGCGGCCAGATCATCCCCTATTGTTACAAATAAAGGAAGGCCATTTAGATTTATTTTATAGAGAAGAACTCGTTGAACGTGAAAAATTCAAATACCCGCCCTATTATCGATTAATTAAGATTGTCGTAAAGGATAAGGACAAAAAAAAAGGTCAAAATGCTGCCAATAAACTATCGTTGCAACTTAAAGGCGGCCTTACAGAAAATAGGGTAATGGGACCTATCGAGCCACTAATTAATAAAATCAGAAACTATTATTTGTATGAAATATTAATAAAAATTGAACGGCAAACATTAAACTCAAGATCGGTTAAAGAATTCATCTCGGTATCTCGTGATACGTTATTAGCTTTGCCTGATTATAAATCAGTTCTCGTCCATTTTGATGTAGATCCCATTTAAATGAAGTTTTCTTCAGTATTTTTTGTTTTTATTAGTGTCCTACTCCTTCTTGGCTGCTCCACGTGCGATGACTGTGATGGTTATGTTTCAGAGGCCACTGTCGCCTTTACCTTCATTGATTATGATAGTCTCCAAATATTAACAGAAGAAATCGATTTGTTTGCTGATTCCGTCTCCCGCTCTGATTCCGTTGAAACGGAGCTTACCCTACTTTATAACTACTTAAATGATAGTTTAATTATCATCAATGACAGTATCGCAAATGGTGGGTCATTAGATGTGCAATTAGTAGTGTTTTCTGACTTTATTTCCGAGGTTGACAGCCTCCTTATTGATTATAGTTATCTCAATGATTATTATACTGAAGTTCTCGATTCCCTCAATCAATTGCAAACAATCCTTCTTAGCGGAGAGGTCATGGTCGATACCATCTTTAATTTAAGTGATGACCGTTATTATTTGCCCGAAGCAACGCAAGCTGAATATGTAGTACCTCTTAATTACAACGATACCATTTCCTCCATGGGATTTTGGATAGATAATGCATTCTATTTTATCCAACTACAACATACCAACGAATTGACGATTGATGTCCGCGGTAATGCCAAAGTATCTCTTAAGCAAATTAACGTCACTGAGGATGCTCATAATTTTACTGAAATAACTATTCAATGCAAAAATTCTTACTGCAGAGCAAATGAAACTATTGTGGTCTGTTATTATTAATATTCTCTTGATACAAGCGGTAATCGCTCAAGACGGCGATACAGTGGTACTCAAGCGTAGAAACTTTCAGCCTCGTATTTATTGGGACTACGGAAAAACCTTAATGCTCTGGTCTAACCAATCCAAAAAATATGAAGGCGGTTTGGAATTATTGATTATTGATCGGATTCAGCTCATTGCAGAAGCGGGATCTATGGAATTCATCCCAAGTAATTTGCATAAAAATATCACCTACCAAAGTCAAGGCAATTTTTATAGAATTGGCACTGGTTCTATCGCCTATTTAGATGATATCAATAGAATTGGATTGGGATTCAGGTATGCCAAATCTAGCTTTTCAGATATGGGTACAACCTACATCAACTCCGAAAGCGGTTTTAATGCGCCTTTAAATATACCATTCGAAAGGTCTGACCTCCAGGCCACTTGGGCAGAATTCATTGTTAATTCAGAGAAATATATAAAACTAAAAAAAGAGGATCCCAACGCGGCTATTAACAAGCGACTTTCATTAGGTCTAATGATACGCTATAAGATCTTATTGGATTATCCTGATTATGAACCTATAGGCGTTTTTAATATTCCAGGTTATGGAAGGCTCGTGAACAATCGGGTTCTTGCACTCAACTTATTTGTAAAGATTAACCTTTAAATATCCCAATCCGTCGCTATTGATTTCAATGCTGCGTACGAAGTAAGATCATAATGGCAGGGGACTATGCTTACATAATTATTGGCAATCGCCCATTCGTCATTGTCTTCCCCAGAATCATTATTTATTAAGTTACCCACCATCCAATAATAGTTTCTTCCATATGGATCTACTCGTATATCAAAGTCCTCTTGCCAACGCGTATTTGCCTGCCTACACAACTTGATACCCTTAATGGGCGATTGCTGAACTGCTGGAATATTGACATTAAGGGCTATGTGCTTGGGAAGTCCTTTGGCCAATACTTCATTTATAATCTTCTTGATAAAAGGCACCGCATGTGTGAAATCTGCCTTATGATTGTAGTCACAAAGTGAGAATCCAATAGCTGGTGTGCCTTCAATAGCACCTTCAATAGCCGCACTCATGGTGCCTGAATAGAGCACACTAATCGAGGTATTACTACCATGATTAACACCACTCACCACCAAATCGATCGTACGGTCCTTCAGTATTTCATGTTTGGCAAGTTTCACGCAGTCAGCTGGTGTTCCACTGCATTCGTAAGCGACTATTTCTTTAAAAAGGATACTCCTCTTCAATCGCAAGGTATCTCCAACCGTAATGGCATGGCCCATACCTGACTGTGGACTATCTGGTGCCACGACCACAACCTCACCTAAATATTTAACGGCCGAAACGAGTTCAGAAATGCCCTTAGAGGTGATGCCATCATCATTAGTTACCAGAATTAAGGGTTTTTTCATATTTAAATAGAATTATAAAATGCAATAATTTTAACCAAATCACGGAGTTCGTCAGTTTTAAGTTTATTGCTTTTAATAAACGACTGCAGATCATTTCGCTTTTTGGACAGGATATTTAGTAATTCTTTTTTGGAACCATTGAAATAACTCATTTTTCCTTCTTTACTCAACAAATAGAAATCATATCGCAAAGAGGGTTGCACAATCACCGGCCCTATATAACTATAATTAAGATTGCTGGATTCTTGTACGATTCTTTCTCTAGAGAGTAGTGATAAATTGCCCTCATATTGTAATTCAAAAATAATTGGCGTTTCGTAATCTCCCTTTTGTTTATATGGCAACGTATAAAATTCTCGATAGGTTTTGTATGTTTTGTCAAAGATTTCAAAATAAATAACCTTATAGCTAGAATAAGCCATGACGCTTTCATTAATGATCACCGTAATCATATTTGTACCAAAATCATACTTAATATCCCCTCGAATAGTATCTTGATTCAGGGTAACTAAAATACCTTCATGCCACTCTTGGGAAGAAAATTGAGCCGTTCCATAAAAAGAACCCAACAAAAAAAGAACAAAGCAGCGCAAACGTAACATTATTTCAATATTTCATGCCCCAAACGATCTCTCTTCGTCTCCAAGTACCTTTGATTATGTATGTTCGGGCTTACTTCAATAGAAATGTTTTCGATAATCTCAAGGCCATAACCGATGAGACCCACCCTCTTTTTAGGATTGTTTGTGATCAATTTCAGCTTGGAAATACCCATATCTCGGATAATTTGAGCACCAACGCCATAATCCCTTTCATCTCCTTTGAAGCCCAAATGCTCATTGGCCTCAACCGTATCCATACCATCCTCTTGGAGCTTATAGGCCTTCAATTTATTTATTAATCCGATACCTCTTCCCTCTTGGTTCATATAAACAACCATTCCTTTTCCCTCCATTTCAATCATTCGCAGAGCACTCTGAAGTTGATCACCACAATCACATCTAGAGGAGCCGAAAATATCACCGGTAACGCAGGACGAATGAACCCTCACCAATATCGGCTCATCCAACTTCCAATCTCCCTTATAAAGTACCAAATGATCATCACCTGTATTGGTTTGTCTGTATGCTTTTAACTTAAAGTCCCCATATAAGGTGGGCAAATCAATCCTTATTTGTTCTTCAATTAAGGATTCATGATTCAATCGATAAGCGATCAAGTCATTAATCGTAACAAGCCTTAAGTTGAATCTATCTGCAATGATTCGTAGGTCAGGCAAACGAGCCATCGTCCCGTCTTCTTTAAGCACTTCAATAAGTACCCCTGCAGGATACAACCCAGCCAATCTCGCGAAATCGATAGCGGCTTCTGTATGACCTGCTCTTCGCAACACGCCCCCTTGCTTGGCCTTTAAGGGAAATATATGTCCCGGCCTTCCCAAATTCTCTGGCTTGGTTTCGCTATGGGCCAATGCTTTAATCGTCATTGACCTATCTGAAGTTGAAATGCCTGTGGTCGTATCTACACTTTTTAAGTCGACGCTTACGGTAAAAGGCGTTTCATGTAATGCCGTATTTTTTCCAACCATCAAATCCAAACCCAACTCTTCACAGCGGGCTTCAATTAATGGCACACAAATTAACCCACGGCCTTCCCTGGCCATGAAATTGACAATATCTGGAGTTATTTTTTCAGCTGCACAAATAAAGTCCCCTTCATTTTCACGATCCTCATCATCTACCACTACTATGACTTCACCGTTGCGTATCGCTTCAATGGCATCCTCAATTTTATCAAGTCTGATCTTATCTTCCATATTCGTCTACTATAACCAAAACAATTATTTGACGGTAACGTTCCCTAATATCTTAGCGATTTGCATTTCCGTTTGTTTCATTTCGCTAATTTCATCTAAAATTTGATCAACCTCTTCTTCGTTAGCCAATTTTAACTTTTCATTTTCGAGATCAATCAAATGTTGGATCACTCGAAACTTAAGTCTTAAAATATTTGAATACGTCAAATCTTTTATAAAATCCACTTCTTTAGGGACTTCAATATGGTATTTGCTTTTCCAAAATTCGCTAATTTCATATTTAGGAGCACTTAAGGCAATGATCGTCTTTTGTATCTCAGGATCTTCTACCCCTAGGAAATATTCTAAATTAATAGGTAAACTTTGCTTACTTCTCTCTATCATGGCCCTCAATATTCGATCATAAACTGGGTGCGAAAATACTATTTCCTCAGATTCGCTTATAAAATAATTCATCAAAGAGAGACGCTCATCACCGGTATCATGAATGATTTCATCTGCATAATTCAACAGCACCCTAATACTTTCTTCTTCTTGATAAGAGATGATTTTGACAAAGTCAGTTACCGTCAGTACCTCCTCTTCTAAAGGAACAAATATAGGTTCTTGAACGTCTTGTGAGCGTTGATTTTGTTTGTTTTTATTGTTTGCAATCAGTATTTTATTCTGTTCTGCAATCAATACACCCTCACTAATCTTTAATAAGTCGCTGCATTCCTTTAGATAAACTGATCGCTTTATAGCATCATTTATTTTGGAAATACTTTCTACAATCTCACGAACAACCCCCGCTTTTTTAATGGGGTCATTCTTGACATTATCTATCAGGAGTGAGGTTTTGAATTTGATGAAATCCACCACCTTTTCATTCAAGAAATGCGTAAAGGCAGTAGCGCCCAATTTGCGACTATAACTATCAGGATCTTCACCATCTGGAAATGATACCGCTCGTACATTTAAACCTCCTTCAAGTAAAATATCAATCCCCCTAAAAGAGGCCCGGATGCCTGCTGCATCTCCATCATAGAGAACAGTGACATTCTGCGTATATCGACGCATCAATTTGACCTGATCTTCGGTGAGTGCTGTGCCTGAGGAGGAAACGACGTTATTAACCCCTACCTGATGCAGGGAAATCACATCTGTATAGCCCTCAACCAAATAGCAATTATCCTTTTGTCTAATATGCTGCTTTGACTGAAATAAACCATAGAGTACCTGGCCTTTGCTATATAGTTCGGTTTCAGGTGAGTTAAGATACTTCGGTTGGTTCTTAGCGGCATCTGAGGCCAAGATTCTAGCACCATAGGCGATGGCCTTCCCTGTAACATTGTGAATTGGGAAAATCACCCGCCCTCTAAAACGGTCATATATTTTTTCCTCTTTACTCACAATCAATCCCGCCTCTTCAAGCTGCTCTTTTGAAAATCCTTTTTTAATGGCTGCCTGATAAAAATGATCCCAAATATTAAGACTGTAACCCAAGCTAAAAGTGGCGATCGTTTCTTCAGAAAATCCACGTTCTTTGAAATAACTTAAGCCTATTGATTTTCCTTCCTCATGACTATTTAATAAATCCTGAAAATATTCCGTAGCAAATTTTAAGACTATATAAAGACTTTCGCGATGATTTTGAGCCTGCTGAATTTCATCAGTCTGAATTTCTTCCTCGATTTCTATGTGATACTTATTGGCCAAATACTTGAGCGCTTCAACATAACTAAGCCCGTCCACCTCCATTACAAAAGTGATTGCATCCCCTCCTTTTCCTGAACTAAAGCATTTGAAAATCCCTTTTGAGGGAACCACATAAAATGAAGCTGTTTTTTCAGCCGTAAAGGGACTAAGTGCTTTGTAACTAGATCCTGATTTTTTTAAAGTGACAAAATCACCGACCACCTCGACAATGTCCATTGCGTTTTTGATGTCATCAATTGTTGAGGGTTTAATCATTTATCATGAATTTCTTTTCAAAACTAACCATTAAGATTTTTGTTGAAAACATGTACTGCACTAAACTTGTATATAAATAGTTAAAAAACTGATGACGATATCCAAAGAAGCCCTTCTCAACGCACTACGCAATGTAGAAGATCCAGATTTAAAACAAGATCTCGTATCACTCAATATGATTCAAAATATCATCATCAAAGATCATAAAGTCTTTTTTGATGTCGTATTGACGACCCCAGCCTGCCCATTGAAAGAATTAATTCGTAGAGATTGTGAAAACGCATTGGCCACCGCTTTTGGTGATATTACCCCATTTACCATTAATATGACCTCTAGCGTCACCACGACAAGAAGCAAAGCCCCGTTATTGCCTCAGGTCAAAAACATCATAGCCATTGCCTCTGGCAAGGGAGGTGTCGGTAAATCAACAACAACAGCCAACTTGGCTGTGGCCCTCGCTAAGTCTGGCGCCAAAGTAGGCATTATTGATGCTGATATATTTGGTCCTAGTATACCTACTATGTTTAACTGCGAAAAAGAACAACCAGCAGTAAAAGTAGAAAATGGTAGAAATATGATTGTGCCCATTGAACAATATGGGGTACAGTTAATGTCAATTGGGTTTTTGACCCCTGCCGAAGATGCCGTAGTTTGGAGAGGCCCTATGGCCAGCTCTGCTCTCAAACAATTCATTGGGGATACAAAGTGGCATGACCTGGATTACCTGCTCATTGATTTACCCCCCGGAACGAGTGATATTCATTTGACAATGGTCCAAACCATACCGGTAACAGGTGTCATTATCGTCACTACGCCTCAAAAAGTAGCCATTCTAGATGCTCAAAAAGGCTTGGCAATGTTTCGTCAGCCTCAAATAAATGTTCCCGTGTTGGGTATTGTCGAAAATATGGCATTTTTTACTCCTATGGAGTTACCCAATAACAAATACTTTATCTTTGGACAAGGTGGTGGCGCCAAATTGGCAGAAAAACACCAAGTACCCCTGCTCGGTCAGATACCTATCGTTCAATCTATCAGAGAAAGTGGCGATAATGGATATCCAGCTGTCATGAAAGATGATATTACCGCGGAGGCGTATAAAACGCTGGCAGCGACTGTGGCAAGAGAAGTAGCTATTCGAAATGCAGCAGGGAATAAAACTAAAATAGTAACGGTAAGTGTTTAACTTGAACTAATGGATATTGATTTAAGACAAAGAGTAGAATCGGCATTAACCAGCATTAGACCTTATTTAGAAGCCGATGGTGGTGATGTGCAGATTTTAGAAATTAAAAAGGATACCGTCATCCTTGAATTATTAGGCAATTGTGGCTCATGCCCAATGTCTGCGATGACCTTAAAAGCAGGCGTTGAGGAAGCTATTAAACGCGTCGCACCTGAAATACTTTATGTCGAAGCGATAAATGTCTTAAATTAACAATTATCCAAATGACACCAAATGCCAGAAATTGATGCGCATACGTCTAGGTGGCCTGTTTATTTTATTTATGATTTGGATAATCTTTTATGCCAAAGCACAAGTAAGATGTGGCGTTGCGAATGACCTTCCAGAGACGACACAACAGTTTGAATCTTGGCTTAAAAGTCGTAAAATACCTAATCAAAATAATCAAAAAGCAGAAAGATCCGAAAGTTTAATACAAATCCCAGTCGTTTTTCATGTAATTCATAATGGTGAAGCGATTGGCACTGGCTCCAATGTAACAGAAGCAAAAATCATCGAGCAACTTGATATTCTGAATCAAGACTATCGCAGACTAAACCAAGATCAAGATTTAACACCCACTGAATTTTTAAACGTGGCTGCTGATACTGAAATGACCTTCATAATGGCAAAACAAGATGCAGAAGGATTACCTACTGATGGCATTGTCAGGGTGCAAGGATCTAAACAGAACTTTGGCTTTTCAGAACAAAACCTATTATACAGTCAAAGTTATTGGCCCTCTGAGGATTATCTAAATATTTATATAGCAGATCTGACAGGTTATTTGGGATGGGCCAGTTTTCCCTTTTCCGATCTACCAGGCATCACGGATATCAATAATAACAGACTAGTTGATGCGGTAGCCATTGACTATGTCTATTTAGGGAATAACCCCAACGCAGCTAATTTTGAAAGTTATGGACGAACTTTGACACATGAGATAGGCCATTTTTTTGGCCTCAGGCACCTTTGGGGGGACGAGAACGGTTGCGGTTCAGACGATTATTGTGACGACACTCCCCTACAATCAGCATCCTATGATTCCCAATGCCCAAGTGAAGCCGTCAATTCTTGCAGTAGCAACGACATGTATTCAAATTACATGAATTATACAGATGATGCATGTATGAATATTTTCACTTCGAATCAGAAAGAGCGTATGAGAATTGTTCTTGAGAACAGTCCTCGGCGTAAATCCCTCATAAATTCAAATGGATTATTTAATCCAATAATCTACAATAATGACCTGGGAATCATGTATATAAGTGACTTTAATTTAAAAATTTGTAGTGACGTGATAACCCCATTAATTGTAGTTCGGAATTATGGAAAAAACGTCATTGAATCCGCGACGATTGAAGTTTATCTCAATGAGGTATTGATTGAAACCATTGAAAAATCATTGGTGCTTGAACCGCTTGATACCAGTCTATTTCTCTTTGGAGAAATCGCAAACAGCGAGTCATCATATGATCAACTTCAATTCCAAATAACTAAAGTGAATGGGGTCGTTGATGACAATACCCATAATGATTCAAAAAGCGCATTCTTAAATAGGACAAAGAATGCTTTACCCTCTTTAATAGATTTTGAGACCGCCGACGTGGCTACCTTTCAATTGGAAAACAGTGCAACCAGCAACTGGATTAAAACCACAGCGCCAAATAGCAACTCTTGCAACCTCGCGATATCTATAGATTTCACCAAAGATTCAAGCGCTTTCGGTTTATTTGATTATGTGAGGTTACCCGCTATCGATTTAACTAACAACGGCGCTGCGCAAATCTCCTTCAACTATGCATACCAAAGCACAGGAACAAATTATCAACAGGATGGCTTAATATTAGCACTCTCGATGGATTGTGGACGGAACTTCTATTCAGAAAACTATTTATTTCAGGCCTATGGAGAGGCACTATCAACCACAAGTACGCAAAGCAATGCCTTTTTTATTCCGAAATCAGACGCCGATTGGAACACTGTTACCGTCAATTTAAACGATTACTTGGGTCTTGATAAGCTGAGCATCGCCTTTATCGCCCAATCCAGTTTGGCCTCTCAATTGTATTTAGATGATATTATCATTGAAAAAACGGCCTTTTTGGACTATGATTTGGCAATCGGTCAAGTTAGTGGCATTCCAATAGTCTCTTGCGGTGAAACCATTGATCTCCAAGTGCAAATTCATAATTTAGGGAAAAGTACTGTCAATGATCTTCTATTAAATTACCAATTGAATGGCACCAGTACCCAGCAGACTTTTTCAAATCAAATGATGAAGACTGGGGATTCCTACCTTTATGATCTGGCTATTGCAAATAGCCAACCTGGCACCAATAAATTATTCATTTGGATATCCGATTTAAATGGAAATACCGATGAAAATAGTACCAACGACACCATTGGGAAATCATTTGCTCAAAATATCGACCTATTTGAACTGCCCATGCGCGTCGACTTCCAAGAAAGCCAAGATTGGTTGACGCTTAACCCCTCAAACGGAGCTAATTGGCTGTTAACTAATGAATCGATGGCCGCATTGGCTTATCAAAATATTGCTATAGGTGATCAAAGTTGGTTGATAAGTCCTATTCTCAATTCAAGTTATATGGATCACTTGGCCTTAACCTTTGAATACTCCTATAAAAAAATGATTGGTAAAACTGATCGATTGCAAGTGTTACTCTCGACTGATTGTGGCGACAACTTTGACCATATTATTTTCGATCGATCGAGTAATGAACTGAGTCAAGACAATGAAAATAATTTCTTCATCCCTTCTCAGGAAGCTGACTGGCAAAAGGTGTTTTTAAACTTGACTGACTATCTAATCTATGAAGAATTTCGAATTGCCTTTGTCTTCACAAATGGAAATGGAAATAATTTATACCTAGACAACGTTGAATTCAGCAATAAGACATCAATAGACCAACCCATCTTCCAAGTACTCATGGAGCACTATCCAAATCCGGCCTCAGGTTCCCTCTATTTAAGCTTTAACTTACCGATTAAAGAAAATATTCATGTCCAACTTTCGGATCTTACAGGACAAATTCATCAATCCATCACCTATCAGGCTTTGTTAAATCACATCATCAAACTAGACGTATCGGGGCTATCTGGATTATTTCTCTTGTCCGTTAATGGCCAGAATTTTTCAATTAATAAAAAAGTAATTTTAATAAATTAATGGATTCTTCGATTTAAGCTATTAATATCATCATCATAAACTTATTTTTGCAACTTCATGGTTAAAAAAGAACATCTTATTATTCTCTTTGGTGGTCGTTCTGTAGAACACGAAATATCGATCAAGTCTGCCATCAACGTGGTGACCCATCTAGACAAAGATCGTTTTAAGGTATCTACCATTGGCATCGCTAAATCTGGAGATTGGTTTTTAGTTGATGACATCAACCAGCCCATCGTTTCTGGTGTCCCTATCGTGCTTTCGCTATCAGTCAAAAAACCATCATTCAGATCCCTGGGAAGTGAAATAGATACACCCATAGAAATTGTGTTCCCTATCCTTCACGGAACAGATGGAGAAGATGGCAGCATCCAAGGACTCTTTCAGGCCTTAAATGTAGTTGTCATTGGATCTAACGTACTGGGCTCGGCTATTTCAATGGATAAAATTATTGCTAAGAAATTATTGGAGCATGCCGGCATACCTGTAGTCCCATATCTATGCTTTAGTAAGCAGGACAAGCTTTCATTTCAAGACATCTCTATTACTTTGGGATTGCCTTTTATCGTCAAAGCAGGGAATTTGGGATCAAGTGTCGGTATTTCAAAAGTTTCAAGTGAAGAAACTTTTCATGCCGCCCTTCAAGATAGTTTCCAATATGGAAATGAAATCTTAATAGAATCATTTGTTAAATGCCGGGAATTAGAATGTGGCATCTTGGGAAACGAGCAGTTAGCCTCCACCTGGCCGGGTGAAATAACATTGATTAAAAATTACGACTTCTATACCTACGAAGCAAAGTATCTTGATAAAGAGGCTATAAGAATAGATATTCCAGCGAAGGTAGCGGTACCCGTACAACTCACCATAAGGGAATTGTGCGAAAAGGTATTTAAGGTATTAAAATGCAATGATTTCGCAAGAGTAGATGTCTTTCTTACCGATGACAACAAAATCATGATCAATGAAATCAATAGTATCCCTGGTTTTACGGATGTGAGTATGTTCCCCGGGCTTTGGGCACATATGGGCCTCACTTATCCGGAATTGATCACAAAAGTGATTAATTTGGGCATAGAAAGATGGCAAAAAGAACAACAATATGCAACCGACTATGAAAAGCACTAATACACGATTATATTTTTATGGTTAATAGAATATTGCTCTTTTTAATAAAAATCTTAAATCCCCTAGATTGGAAGGATGTCATTCGTCAATTATTTTTTTTCGGCATGAGTGGGGTCATTGTTCTTCTTCTATTTTTCTATGTTTACCTACCTTTTAGCACAAATCATGGCGAGGCGATCACGGTACCTGATGTTTATGGGATTCCAATGGACCAACTTGACGAAGTTCTCATCAACAGAAATTTACGCTACGAAATAAACAGTGATTCGGGATATAATTCAGCACTAGCGCCATTAACAGTTTTAAAACAATTCCCACTGCCCAATTCAAAAGTCAAAGAAAATCGAAAAGTTTATATCACCCTCAATGCCTTAGACGCCCCCTTGGTGAATATGCCAGATTTAACCAATGGCTCTCTCAAGAACGCATTGATGATTTTAACAACAAATGATTTGAAATTCGGAACATCCCAATATGTGCCCGATTTGGCATTTAATGCCGTGCTCATCCAAAAATTTGAAGGTGCTGAAATAAAACCTGGCAAAAAGATTCCAAAGGGATCTATCATCGATTTGATCATAGGTGATGGTTATGGTAATTCAACCTTGGAAAGCCCCTATTTAATCGGACTTGGAGAAGAGGCCGCACAATTAACCATCACAGGATCCGCACTAAAAATGGGCACCATTATGTACCAAAGTTTAGATACTACCGTTTTAACTGAAATGGATGAAGAAGGAATAGAAATTGAAACTAAAATAGCTGTTAAACCTGGTCAAGTGGTAAAACAACACCCAGCGCCTGGCAATCCTATGGTAATCAAAGAGACGGTCAATATTTGGATTTACCAACCTGACACTACTAAAAGGAATCCTTAAATTGGCATTTACCCTTCGTTTCCTATTGTTTATTATTTTAATAGCTTGTTTTTTTCAGAATTTCGGACAAATTGAGCTCAAGAATTTAAATATAGATCCTTTTGATCATTCAATGGCACGAACTTCATCAAATGACTCAATGATTGTTTTGACTCTTCCTTTTTGGGATGATTTCTCACAGTCAAGAGGCATCCCTGACTCGACTCTTTGGGAAAGCGGAGTCAATGTATTTATCAATAATAGCTTGGGCATTAATCCCCCCTCCCAATATGTAGCTACTTTTGATGGTACCGATGTTTTGGGCAACGCCTATGCAACAAATAACAGCTTTAATGGTGCTGCCGACAGTCTGGTCAGTAGGCCCATTGACATCAGTCAGATAGCTCCCTCCAAAAGAAACAATGTCTACCTGAGTTTTTATTGGCAATTATTGGGCAAAGGAGAAATCCCCGAGCTCACGGATTCCTTATCATTAATGTTTTGGTCAATTGACAGTACTTGGATTACACAGGACTTATTTCCAGATGATCCAGCAAAATTTTCAATCATAGGCGGTTTAGAAAATATCCTCTTGGATGCTGATAGCTTACCTATGTTTCAACAGCTCATCATTCGCGTCGCTGGCAACCAATATTTTCATGAAAATTTCAAAATGAAATTTCAATCATTCAGTAGTCTCAATGGCATCTATGACACATGGAACCTGGATTACATCTATCTAAACGACCATCGCACTGTCAACGAAATCACCTACCAAGACCGAACACTTTCAAGCCAACCTAGTCTACTTTTCGAGCCCTACTTTGAGCTTCCAGCCAATCAATATTTGGCACACCCCGAATTTTATGAAATCCCACAATTCACCACTGCAAATAATCTCTTCGAGCTACCGAGTCCAATGGAATACACACATACTTTGAGTAATCTGGTTAATGGTCAAATGATAACTACCGGTAGTATGGCGCTTTTCAGAATGTCTGCCCTAGAATCCAAAAGACGGGTAGATGGTTTATCAATGGATGCCTCTTTAGTTGATTCCGATTCTGTCTTAATTGAATCGACTTTTGTCTATAAAAGCGGGGACAAAAATTTATTTGAAGAAGTTTCCGCCAATGGAGATACGATATTTTCAAATATCAATTTACGAGATAATGATACGATCCGTCAAACTTATTTACTCCATGATTACTTTGCTTATGACGACGGAGTCGCTGATTTTAGTGCGGGAATTAACTTTCTAAGTGGTCAACTCGCCGTGCGATTCATAGTCAATGAACCTGATACCCTCACGGGCATTAAAATAAATTTCCCAGCCATTAGTCCAAGTACTTCAGGTAAAGCATTGGAAATCAGGGTTTGGACAGATTTATCTAACGAAGGATTGATCTACGCTAAATCCTATCAAATCGCCAATACCGATCGAATCCATTTTAATTTAATAGAATTTACTCAATCAGTCTTCGTAAGAGATACCATATACATTGGATTCAAACAATTCACAGAAGACTATATAGGGGTGGGATTTGATAAAGACAACGCAAACGGTATGTCTTCCATTTTTTTTAATACCTCCTCTAAATGGGAACAAAATACCCGGTTACCAGGATCATTAATGATGCGAGCCGTTTTCGGGAAGAATAAAAACCTAGTACTTGGCAATCCGCTCGACGACCAAGCTGTTTTGGTTTTCCCCAACCCATCCGACGGATTAGTTCAGATAAATGGCAGATACAAACAATATACGCTCTATAATATGACAGGGAAACAATTAGAGGAAGGCGGCTTTTCGGTAGATTTGGATTTCAGTAAATATGCACCCGGCACCTATCTGCTAAGACTAATTCAGCAAAACATAATAAGCACGCATAAAATAATAATCGAAAAATAGTTCAAGACAATATACTTTACTATCCGAACCTACCCCTCTGACTATCGCGAAAATTCTCCAACGATTTAATTAAAGTTATTTCAGAAAAAACCCGACACATCCGCAAAGGCTCTTAAAATAGATTAATTGAGATGATGAATACAAAAAGATTAATTCCTTAGTTCGCTAAAAAATTAATTTCCATTTCAGCCATGTCATACATTTTTCTAGACGCCACACCAATTTCATGAACCTTTTGTTCGATGAATTTGAATTCATCAAAGGTATATTCCATATCTGTTGTGTTTTGAAAAACAAAGTGAGTTAAGTTTTTATAAGCATTATCACTAGATGACTTTACCCGAGTAAGTCCCCACATCTTCAAACCTCCTTTTTCTATAATTTTACTCCACATCGGCATATAAAACCCTAATTCGAATTTCTCATAATCATCGTTCAATTGCTCCATGGGGGCCATATTGATGACATCACCAATTCGTGGTCGGTAGTTGGGCGTTTGATAGACATTTTCGATGACATAAGTTCTTGCCGATTCTTTGGGGTGGATACTCAACATCTTCTCGATATTCTTTTTTGACATTTTATGTTTGTAATGGGAATAGGCATAATTAGGATAGGCAGTCGAATTATCTGCTTCCCTCTGAGCTTCATCTTTGTATATATTAAACACCAAATAATCAGCTACCTTTTTCTGTGGGTCAATTTCCCGAAAATTTCCACCAGACCTTCTTTTCATCACCATCCAGCCCTGAAGTTTACCCTCATTGATTGCCATTAATTTATGGGGATAAACAAAGTTCTCAAAGGCTTCATAGTCATCTATCATGCCATCCTTAATGACATAAGCTTCCATCGTTTCGATTTGAGCGTTCAGCAGTAAAGTGCAAAACAAGGTAGATACGATTGAGGCTGTTTTTTTCATTTTTTTTATGATTTGATTGTTTTAAATTATGTTAATTTATGGAATGTGTCAAAATACCGGAGTTAGAGTTAAGCTATAAAACCAAAATGATTAAATTCAAGTT
>JABMNK010000133.1 GCA_013204595.1 Flammeovirgaceae bacterium | reverse complement strand
CTAATGCGGTTGGTTTTTGGCAATTTAAAGATTTCACAGCTCGAGAAGTTGGATTGCGTGTAGACAAGCAAATTGATGAACGTAAAAATATTGTTTCATCTACGCGAGGCGCAGCCGTATATCTAAAGCGCAATAATTTTTTAATGAACAATTGGATTTACGCAATGAGCGCTTACCAAGCAGGCATGGGTGGTGCTAAAAAATATATAGACCAATCTAAATATGGTGCTAAGGTCCTTGAGATTAATGAAAATACTCATTGGTATGTCAAAAAATTTCTCGCGCATAAAATTGCTTTTCAGGATCAACTAAGAGAACGTAATACTAATGGAATGACCCTTATAGAATACACCAAAGGTCAAAATAAAACTTTATCCCAAATCGCTAAGGACTTGAAAGTAGCAGAGGATGATGTAAGAAATTATAATAAATGGCTTGCTTTTGGCGCCGTTCCGGAAGATAAAGAATATGTAGTCGTCGTTCCTGTCCTCAACAAAAATGAGCATAAGCGATTATCTCAAGTTAAAGAGGACAAAAAAATATCCGTCGATGACAAAAGGGATTGGATTGATGAAAAAATTTATCCATCTGAGTTGATCAATGGATTGTCCCTTAATGCTAATTCCAAAAAGATCAAAATCAATCGCCTCGAGGCTGTTATAGCAGGCAATTTGGATAACATTAATTCACTAACTACCGACGTAGGTCTATCCACGAAAACATTTTATCGATACAACGACATGGAAGAAGGGAGAAAAATAATTGGCGGTCAAGTCTATTATATCGAATTAAAAAACGTGCGTTCAGAAATAGGGTTTCATGTAGTGAAAGAAGGGGAAACCAGTTGGTCGATTGCACAGCGGTATGGCATTCAATTGAAAAAATTACTTGCCATGAACCGTTTACCTAAAAACGCCCCATTGAAAGTAAATAGGATTCTGTGGTTAAACGCCAAAAGACCTAAGAAAAGCCTAATTCAATATTACAAGCCAATTGAACCCGTAATTACGGCTATTGAACCAATTACCCGGGAACAACCAAATAACGAGATAAAACAAGAACAAATCGAAACCCCTGTTATACAAGCCTCCATTGTAAAAGAAAGTACACCGGAAAAAATAAATAGACCAGAGCCAACTATCATTGGCCAGGTTGATACTCATTTGGTGATCGCTGGGGAATCCCTTTGGTCAATTGCCCAAAAGTATGGAGTAAGCGTCATTGATCTGAAAAACTGGAATGAATTAACCCCAAACGAAAATCTATCTATTGATCAAGTACTGAACATTCGTCCCCCAGAGAACCAACAATCAACTACCACTAGAAATACCAAAACCTATAAGGTTAAATCAGGTGATACTTTTTATAGTGTCGCCCGTCAATTCAACATGAAGATGGAGGAACTCATGCGATTAAATAAACGTGTAAATGATGTACTTTCGATCGGAGATGAATTAATGGTTTATACCAATTAATATTCAAAGTCTAAACCTAGTCGATCTTTTAAGGTTTGAAGTGCTGGATTTTGGGCTAGCATAAAATCATATTTATCCTTGCTGGTATAGAGTTTTTGCTTTTGAGTATCTTCCTTTACTTCTTTGATCAAAGAAATACGATCATTACCCAATGCCTCTCTGAAAAAGGCGAGCAATTCAAATTCAATACGTTCGAATATGGAAATTTCTAAAGAATTATTTAAAAAAACGACCACTTCTGACTCCTTTTTGGTAAGTTTGCTTGAAAGAATAAGCTGCTCCATTTCACCAATAACTTGGCTTTTTCGCAACTCAATGAAACTACTCCAGGCCTCTTGTAATTGAGCTTCAGTAAAGTCTTCCTCTCGGATTACTTTCTCCGCCACCTCTGCGAGACCTGACTCTTTCTTTTTTCTAAAAAGAGAAGGGGTTTCTTTTTCTTTTGGTACAGGGTTTTTTGTCGTTGGCTTTATGGACTCTTCATCAGCCGCTACAACCACCTTACCCAAGGCAACCTCAGGGCTCTTAGAGCTGGTCAATGCCGCTTTAGAAGGGATTAAAGGATCTATTTGGTCAGATATGGGCTTTTTTTTTCCACTGAATCCATTGAGCCCGGAAGTTTAACCGCTCGATTAAGCTGTGATAATTTCATCAAGCACAGTTCAACATGAAGTCTTTGGTTTTTACTTTGCTTATAGCCAAGATCACATTGATTAAGCATATTTAGCGCGGACAAAAGAAAGGATGTCGAAAAACGCTTCGCCTGCTCTTTGTATTTATTTTTAATATTCTCGGACACCTCTAGTAATGCTATTGTTGCAGCATCCTGACAAACTAGTACATTTCTGACATGTTCAGCAATTCCTATTAAAAAATTATGACCATCAAATCCTTTCTTCAATATTTCATCAAAAAGCAACAAAGAGCCCGGTAAATTTTCATCCAAGAAGAAATCACCTAACTTAAAATAGTAGTCATAATCTAAAATATGAAGATTACGAATCGTATCTTCATAGGTGATGTTGTTGCCAGAAGAGAAAGTAACAATCAAGTCAAATATAGATAAGGCATCACGTAAAGCACCATCTGCTTTCTGTGCTATTAAATGCAATGCATCTTCATCTACGGTAATACCTTCCTCTCCAGCGATCTTTTTTAGCTGTAATACAATGTCTACAATTTCAATACGGTTAAAATCATAGATCTGACAACGTGATAAAATTGTTGGGATGACCTTGTGTTTTTCAGTAGTCGCTAAAATAAAAATAGCATAAGAAGGGGGCTCTTCCAACGTCTTTAAAAAGGCATTAAAAGCCTGATTAGACAACATGTGCACCTCATCAATAATATACACTTTGTATTTGCCTTCTTGTGGCGGATAACGTACTTGGTCTATTAAATTACGAATATCTTCAACCGAATTATTGGAAGCGGCATCTAACTCATAAATATTAAAATTAGAAGTATTTGCATCTCCTCCATTGAGGGCCTCAAATCCATTGATCATTCGAGATAAAATTCTAGCACAAGTAGTTTTGCCTACGCCCCTCGGACCGCAAAATAATAAGGCCTGAGCAAGCTGATTATTATTAATCGCATTTTTGAGGGTAGTGGTGATATGACCTTGACCTACCACCTCATCAAAACCTAACGGCCTATATTTTCGTGCTGATACTACAAAACTCTCCATCTGATGCGCTATATTATCAAAAATTGACCGTAATAAAGTCAGAATTTCATAATAATTTTTTGAATTTGTATTAGAGTTAATTAACCCCTTTTTTTGTAAGGTAAAAATTCAGATGATAACAATGAGCTCAGTGGTCATAAGTGGAATACAGCAAATAGGCATAGGTGTCACAGATGTCAATAAAGCCTGGAAATGGTATCGAAAATATTTTGGAATGGATATTCGCGTATTTGAAGATGCCGCCATTGCCAATTTCATGCTCCCTTATACCGGTGGCGAACCCCGCGAGCGCTATGCCGCGCTGGCACTTAACCTTCAAGGAGGTGGCGGCTTTGAAATATGGCAATATACCCAGCGTGTACCCCAACCGCCAAAAGAAGAAATTCGATTAGGAGATCTCGGGATATTTTGCACTAAAATTAGAGCTAAAAACGCACAAAATACTTACCATTATTTCAAAGAAGAAGGATTATCCATTGTGGGTGACTTGACTCTCGATCCAAGAGGTTGTTTGCATTTTTACGTACAAGACCTTGGTGGGAATTTTTTTGAAGTCGTTGAAAATAAGGGTGCCTGGTTTAAAAATGAAGATAAAAATACAGGGGGCACATTTGGTGCGGTAATAGGTTGTACTGATCTGAAAAAATCCATTGCTTTTTATCGCGACATATTGGGCTATGATCAGCTATGTTATGAAGGTGAGGGCACTTATGATGATCTGAAAGGAGTACCGCTCAGAGGTCAATATTATAAGCGAGCTATTCTCACCCATAGTAAGGCGCGACAAGGTGCTTTTTCAGGACTCTTTGGAGAAAGTGAAATTGAACTATTTGAAGTCCAATCAGCCATACCCATAAAGATATTTGAGGGTAGATACTGGGGGGATTTAGGTTTTATTCATCTGTGTTTTGATATTTCAGGTATGGATGCATTAAGAACCCTTTGTGCCGAAAAAGGTAGTCCCTTTACCGTAGATAGTAGTGCCGCACAATCAGGCGCATCATTTGACATGGGCGAGGCTGCTGGTTTTTTCTCCTATATTGAAGATCCTGATGGAACCTTAATCGAATTTGTGGAGACTCACAAAGTGCCCATTTTAAAAAAAATAGGGTGGAACTTAAATTTGAAATCCCGTAGCGCTAGCAAGCCTTTATCAAAGTGGCTATTGAAAGCTTTTGCGTTAAATAGGGTTCGCGACTAGTGGGGCCTATCTATTTACCTATCGTTAAATGAAAATCATATTCATACAAACTGGTGGAACTATTGATAAGGATTATCCCAAAACAAGAAATGGTTGGGCTTTTGAAATTGGAGAACCTGCCGTGGATCGCATTTTACAACTTGTCCATCCTAGCTTTGATTTTGAAATTTTAACCGCCTTCAAAAAAGACAGTCTCCAAATAACCTTATCTGATAGAAAAGTATTGCTATCAATCATTCAAAATCATCAGGAACATATTTTCATTGTGACACACGGTACCGATACCTTGATAGAGACTGCACGGTTTCTTGACGGAAAAATACCTGAGAAACTCATTATTTTGACGGGTGCAATGAGACCCGAACGATTTACAAATAGTGATGCCTCTTTTAATTTAGGTGCTGCCATTGGTGCGAGTAATCTCCTGCAAAAAGGAGTTTATGTAGCCATGAATGGCTTAGTCAAACCCGTGATCGATAGTCGTCGTGAGGAACATTCAGATCAATTTATATAATACAACACGTGCGAGACATCTTATCAACTCACATCCGCTATTGATTATGAATTATCTTTGATCATGAAATTTATCGAATTTTAATGAAATTGCTAACTATCGGCACCTTATTCCTACTCCTGGTCAATTGCCAAAGTCCCAAGGCACCGCAAGTTCAATTTTGGGTTGGAGCAGCTTCCGAATCCATAAACCCGCCGTTAGGCAGCTTCATTGCTGGGGATCAACTCAATCGAAAATTTGAAGGGTTACATGATTCACTTTTCGCAAAGGCAGTAGTCATCAGTAACGGCGAACATACTATGGCGATCGTCACCTTGGACTGCATTGGTCTGCTGTATCCAGAAGTCATGCGTATTCGTCAGTTAAGCGCTCAATTGACTCAAAACTTGCTATTGCCAAGCAATCATGTAATAGTCGCCTCAAACCATATACATTCAGGGCCTGATGTAGTAGGTATTTGGGGTCCAAATCAATGGACTAGTGGCGTCGATACCGCATATTTGAGCCATCTCATTACGGTGGCTGCACGCCAGGTTCAAAAAGCCGCTTTGCAAATACAAGCCGCTAATGCTTCATTCGCTGTCGGAACACATGGATTCGAATGGGTTCACAATATTTCCAAACCCTCAGAAATTGATCGCTCGTTGACCACTTTGGCATTTACCGATCAAAATGGGAATAATATTGCTACATTGACCAATTTCGCATGCCATCCCACCTTTTATGATGCGGTCCACGACGTGATTTCAGCAGATTATGTAGGTGCCTTTTATCAGAAAATGGCCTCCGCTAAAACGGGAGAACACTTATTTTTACAAGGTTCCATTGGTGGTTGGGTACAACCAGATAAAGAAGATCAATCCTTTGATGTAGGAACCAAAAGGGGTGCAGGATTGGCAGACGCTACGCTTATGTTACTAAAACAGGCTTCCCCATTGGAAGGCACTGCAATAGATTTTAACTTTGTAAAATTTGAGTTGCCCGTGACGAATCCTGCCTGGCAGCAATTAGCCGAACTAGGTATTTTAACGCGACCTATTACACAAGTAGTCAAAAGTGAAATTGCCTGGTTCCGTATAGGCGCCGCTGAATTCATCACCCACCCAGGAGAAACACCCCCTACCTACGCGCTCCAAAGTAAGGAATGGATGGGTAGCCAACCCACGTTTGTCATAGGTTTAGGCTTAGATGCTATTGGATATATCTTAACACCTGAATTCTTCCACAATGAAGAAATTCCCAATGCACCTTATTTAACAGGAATGTCATTAGGTGAATCAACTGGTCCAATTGTACTTGAGAAAATAAGGGAGGCTATTCCAATTGAATAAGGTCATCAGCATATTGGGGTGCGGTTGGCTAGGATTTCCTTTATCTGACCATTTAAGAACCTTGGGTTATCAGGTCAAAGGATCCACCACCTCTGCGCATAAAATAGCCAAGCTTCAATCCATCGGTATCCAAGCCTATTCTATAGATCTCAAAGCAGCTGCCCCCAGATACGATGATTTTCTTGATACCGAGGTACTAATCATCACCCTACCAGCGACCCAGCTGGCCTATTTTGATAAATTACTCAAAAACATCTCACCTTCGGTCAAAATTATTTACACGAGTACCACATCTGTCTATCTACCGTCGGAGTATCCAATTGATGAAAACGGGATCTTGGATGAGAAAAGTCCCCATTTACTAATAGAGAAGCTGTTGAAAATCAATCAAAACCCGACAACTATTCTACGTTTAGCTGGACTTTTCAATGCTGAACGTCACCCAGGAAAGTGGTTTGCAAACAAAGTACTAAGTAACCCAAATGCACCCGTTAATTTGATTCATTTGGATGACTGTATTGGCATCATTGAACAGGTTATAAAAAAGAACATTTGGGAACAAACATTCAATGCCTGCACAGATGAACATCCTTCAAGAAAAGATTTTTATACCCGTGCCACCCAAGTTATTGGACAACAAATCCGTGAGGTATTAGATACATCCACCCTTTCCAAACTAATAGACAATAAACTACTCAAAAACACCCTAGATTATCACTTCAAAATCTCACTCAATGCTTTTTTACAGGATTATGAGATTTCTTGAAAAATTAAAATCGCCACTCAACGTTTAATAAGATGCAATCCTTTACCCAAAATATTATTGATCAATTTAGACGGTAAGAGCAACGGCAATAAATAATTGGTAAATTTTTGATTGATCATTGTATACCTCGACTTGGGATGCGGATGCGTAAAGATGTTCACGATTTTGAGAGACAATGCTTCAACTGAGATGGCTGTTTTTATGGACCTCTTTACGAACTTGTTCAAGAAAATATACAGCGATTCCGTATAGGGTGTCTCCTTGAATTTTTCCATGGTACTATTGATGCTTTTGTCCCATATCGGCGTTTGTACTGCCCCTGGTCCAATTACAATTACCTCAATGCCATACAAGAGCATCTCTGCTCGAAGGCTCTGCGATAATCCTTCAAGAGCAAATTTAGATCCGCTATAAGCGCCAATAAATGGCATCCCTATTTTTCCAGACACAGAACTAATCATGACAATTCGACCCGGCGTCCCATCAAAATTTTCAACGGCCCCTAACAAAGGTGCAAAAGCCTGGGTCACCTTCATCAACCCTATCACATTGACTTCAAACTGATACCGAAGATCTTCAATGGAAAGATGTAGCAAGGGTCCCGCTACTGCTAAACCCGCATTATTAAAAAGTCCTACTAAGGGTTTGCCCGCTAGTTTAGATGCCACCACTTGGGCCGCTTGATCAACGGCGTCATGATCCGTCACATCAAAATATAAGGGCGTAAAACTGCCAGAAAATACGGCAGCTAATCGCTCACCATCCTCGGCTTGTCTGACACTTCCAAACACATGATAACCAAGTGTTATCAAATCGCTACAAATTTGATAACCTATACCCGTGGATGCTCCAGTAACTACTACACTTTTATCCATTATTTATAAAGGTTGATATGATTTCTTGGGTAATTCTTTTGGGTCTTAAAGATTGGGCATCTACTAAGCACCATTGCGTGTTTGCTTCTGCGACTAGGATGTTGGCTGAATCAAAAATCCAAACAGCTCTTCCCCAAAGGGCTCCTTTGACTTCTTTAGATACCTGGGTTTTAATCAATACCTCATCACCCAATTTTACTGATTTTTTATACGTAATATTATGATTGACAACTACCCATTTGTACGTATTAAACACGACAGGGGTTGCCCGTAACTTCCAATGCTCCTTAGCCACTTCCTGAACCCAATTTAAATAAACAATATTATTTACATGTTGCAATTCATCAATGTCTTGCGACTGGGCAATTATACGCATTTGATGATTTGCTGAATCGCTCATGACCGCACCTCCAAAGACTTAATTTGTCTTTTAAAAAAGGACAAAGTTTGAAAATTTCCTGGGAACCAAGCGCCTTGGTCCTGGTGCCATCCTAGCCACTTACTCTTAACGCCTCCAACCGGCAGTATTTTTACCCACATTTTCCAACCAATGGGAAAATAATTATCATCCAACATCCAAAGATAAGAATCTCCTGGGGTAACTCCACCTTCCAGGAAGGTTACCAGCAATCCATGCCCAGTTGGCAACTCAATACTGGTCAACACCGTCCCTGGATCACGAATTTTATAAGGTGCCACCAACCAAAAAGAGTCATTGGCAAAATAAGCCCACGCTTTTTGAATGGCCGCCACTTCTAGGTCTCCAATTAAAATGACCCCATTTTCTTTGGCGCTACCTTGCATGGTTATGGTTGAAAAAAAGACTTCTGACTTTGCCCAATTCACTTGAACAGAATCCACTTTTTTGAACCACTCATAACGATGATTACCAAACTCCCATGAGATAAAATGGATACTATCAAAGGCAGGTTTATTGAGGGCTTCAGCCATCTTTTCGGCAATAAGGGTTGCCTCTGGTCCTTTTTTTCCTTCAGGAAGCGGTTCGCTAATCCAACATAAAAACAAACACACTAGTAACGTCATAACCAAAACGAAGCTTAATACAGCAATAATTAATTTTCTCAATGAGGCTTTCTCTTTAAAATACGAATCTATTTAATTATGAACATTAATTCACCACCCTGCTAAGTTATGGTGAAAGAGCTAGGCTATTAATTTCTTATTAAAGAATGATTAATTGTTAAAGCATCTCGACTAAAACACTATTAATAATCATTTTTTTACTAAAATAGCACTAATTACAATTCATAAACGCTTGAAATAAAAAAGGAATTATTCCTACTATCCATGAAATCAATTAGGCCACTTTTTCGCCTGCTGATCATTCTAGCAACCATATTGCAATGCACACAACCTTCCGATCAAAGTAGCCAAGAGCCTTATGTAGTATTGGTTTCTTTTGACGGGTTCAGACATGACTATGTCGAAAGATGGCAACTGCCCAACTTCCAGAAATTAATTACCCAAGGTGCCCAAAGTGGCGGTTTGATCCCATCTTATCCTAGTAAAACCTTCCCAAATCATTATACCCTAGTTACCGGCCTTCTGCCTGGAAACCATGGTTTGGTGGATAACCAATTTTACGACCGATCAAAAAAGGCAATTTACCGCATGAGTGACCGATCAAAAGTGGAAGATCCTGATTTCTACGGAGGGCTCCCATTATGGCAACTTGCACAACAATCGGGAATTAAAACGGCCTCCTATTTTTGGGTAGGATCAGAAGCGCCCATTGCTGGGTCATGGCCTACTTATTATAAAATATACGACGGATCCGTTCCCAATTTGGAGCGAATTAATCAGGTTCTCGATTGGCTACAGTTACCTGCCATTGATCGGCCCCGTTTTATTACACTCTATTTTTCTTTGGTGGATAGTAAAAGTCATCAGCATGGACCTTTGGCAGACCAAACGGAACAAAGCGTTCGAGAAGCTGATCGTTTACTCGGTCGCTTAATGGATCAAATTCAAGAACTTGATCTTCCAATCAATCTGATGGTAACTTCCGATCATGGAATGTTCCCCCTATCACTTAAAAAGGAATCCTACCTTGATCTGTCAGCATTAACTATTGAAAAGGATAGTACGACGATAGTGATCAATAGCGGGACACAGGTTCAGTTTTATATTTCAAATCCAGATAAGGTAGCTTCAACTTATGCCGCGCTCAAACGTCAAGAAAACCATTTTAAGGTAATGAAAAAAGAAGAAACCCCTGAAGCATGGGGGTATAGAAGCCATCAAAGAATAGGCCAAGTATTGCTCATCGCCGAAAATGGATTTGAATTCAGAAATAAAATTTCAGGAACTATTGGTAGCTCCGGCACCGATACAGTAGGTGTCCATGGCTATGACGCAAGTCAAACGCCCGATTTATGGGGTATTTTTTATGCCTTGGGGCCCAATATCATATCAGGAAGCAAGATTCCCGCTTTTGACAATATCCACGTTTTTCCCTTGGTTACTCAGATATTGGGGCTACGAAATCCAGAAGGCATTGATGGAAAAGCTGAAGTACTTCAGGCAATTTATCAAGAATAAAGAAAATTGCGGCGTCGTGGACCGTCCTCAATAAAAATCGCAATACATAAATCGAAGATTATCCCTATTTTTGGTAGTAATACAAATTTATGATCGCTTGAAAAAAAAGAATAAAATACACACCTACCTCTGGATATGCGTCTGCTATACACTCATCAGTTGCCATAATCCTGTGAGTCAAGACGCAACTAGTTCTGTCGCGACTGTGTTGACTGCGACCCTAAATGTTACCCCCAGTCAAATAAAGGATTTATTTACAACTTGTACCGCCTGTCATGGGACGTTAGGGGAAGGAAATGCATCATTGGGGGCACCCGCCTTGTCCAATCAAGATGCTTGGTATCTAAAGAGGCAGCTGAACAATTTTCGTAATGGTATTCGCGGCACCAATGAAAAAAACGCAAAAGGTATCCAAATGGCAGCTGCAGTTAAAATAATCAAGACCGATGCCGAATTAGATGAACTTATTACTCATATCAAAAGCTTACCCAATGTAACCACAACCCAAACTATCGAAGGCGATGTTTTAAAGGGCGAACAGCAATATCAAATGATTTGCGGCGCTTGTCACGGTCCTAAGGCTATTGGAAATCAATCCTTGAATGCGCCTAAACTCGCTGGGATCAATGATTGGTATCTTTATGAGCAATACAGGAACTTCTCTTTAGAAATCAGGGGATCACATCCTGATGATAATTATGGCTATCAAATGCAAATGATGTCATCTGCATTGACTGAGGATCAAGGAATTAAAGATGTCATTGCTTATATTCGTTCAGTTGAAATGACCGAATGAAATTACTTTTCGCATCCCTTTTGATTTTTACTGGAACGGTAATTTTCATGCGTTTTCATCCAAAAGAGGCGATTTTAAAAACCACCATCGAATTGTCCTGCAACTGTCCGCCCGGCTTTGAACTGACCGCTGACAACACTTGCCAATCAAGAAATCTTTATATGATGTATGAATCCCTCCAAAATCAGGGTGTCGGCGGTTTAAAAACTGCGCTTCCTGCTGTACGAGAAGGCTTCAGTCCACAGCAAATAGACCTTGGACGCTATTTATTCTTTGATCCAATTTTGTCTAAAGATGGTACCATTTCTTGTGGTTCTTGTCATCATCCAGATTTTGGATTTAGTGATGGGAAACCCCAAAGTATTGGCCTCAAAGGCGCATTTTTGAAGAGATCTGCACCCTCTCTATGGAATGTAGCTTATTTAAAATCTTTTTTCTGGGATGGTAGGGCTCGTTCCTTGGAAGAACAAATGCAAGGCCCCTTATTTGGACCAGATGAAATGGGCTCCAATCCTGAACTTTTGATAGAAACCTTGAACAAAATAACCGCTTATCAGCAGTTGTTTGAACAAGCTTTTCCAAAAAAACGAACGCGTCAAATCCAAATCGAAGAAATTTATACCGCAATCGCAGCCTTCGAATCCTCACTCATTTCTTTAAACAGTCGGTACGATCAATATGCACATGGCTATCACGAAGCTCTTACACAAAAAGAAATTGAAGGACTCAACGTTTTCAGGTCTTTTGTGGCTCGCTGTGCCGAATGCCACACGCCGCCCTTGTTTACCAATCAGCAAATAGCGGTCATCGGAACTCCTAATTCAGAAGGCCTGCCCTTTGATCCTGGCGCCGAAATACCCTTTAAAGACAAGACCCTTCGCGGTGGATTTAAAATCCCTAGTCTTCGCAATATTGATCGTACAGCTCCCTACATGCATTCCGGAACATTTGAAAATCTGGAAGAAGCAGTCCATTTTTATACGCAAGGAAGGGGGCATGCAGTCCCCGAAACAGAAAAGTTATATTTACATTGGCACATATGGGAACCAAACCTAAGTCAATATGAAATGGATCGTTTGGTAGATTTCCTTAAAACATTAACAGACGAGACTTTTAAGCCTCAAATACCCAAAACACTACCTTCACAACTAGTAATGAAAACTGTTGACTAACCCTTTTTAAAAATGAAAAAATTACAAAAATTATCAATCTGGCTCTTGCTCCTTCTGCTAGGGATCTGGCTAGGTAAACACTTCTTTAACACACCCTCCATTATTCCTATTCCGATCAGCTATCAAAATGAAAATGGCGGAACATCGGGTACAATTCCCGTTTCCTATGATCCTATAAATGGTAGTATTTTTGAAGTGCGGGACGGGGAGGTTATTCAGGAAGCCGTGACCCAGGCAACCTTTGGCGATCTTATTCGTGTATTTCCTGGGACTTATCAAGAAACCGTATATATTGATAAAGATGGGATCACGCTACAAGGCATTATTATCGAAGACCAATGGCCAATTCTGGATGGCAAAAAGCAACTAAATGATGCCTTTCTTTATTCTGGTAATAACATTACTATTGAAAACTTCAAAATCATTAATTACAAAGGAAATGCCATCATGGGGCAAGCAGGTAACAACTTTATCATCCGACACAATTGGATCGTTGATACGGGCGTCTATGGTATTTTTCCTGAATTTGGAAAAAACGGCCTTATCGAATACAATATCTTATCAAAAATTGAAGATGCCGCCATTTATGTAGGCATGTGCGATAATGTAGATGTCAAGTTCAATGAAGTATTCGATAATGTAGCAGGTATCGAAATTGAAAATACACGACACGCACTGGTTGAAGGCAATAATGTACACGACAATACCGGCGGGATTCTCGTCTTTATTACGCCAGGACTACCGATCAAAACCACTTATGATGTCATTATCAGAGACAACTTCATCGCACATAATAATACGCCAAATTTTGGCATCCCAGGATCCATGGTGTCGGGAATTCCAAGAGGTACCGGTATCGTGATCATGGCAGCAGATGACGTCATTATTGAAAACAATATCATTTCCGGTAATGATAATGCAGGCATTGCCATCACCGATTTGACTTTTGGAGCACAAGTATCCAAAGATCCTGAGGTAGAACCCAACCCGGACCGATTGACAATATTAGATAATTTCATGCACTCCAATGGAAATGATCCAGTTTCCGAAGTGAAAGCTTTGATGCTGACGCAGTTAAGCGAATTAGGACCTGATATTGCGGCTGTCGGAGGAGGTATCGGTAGTACCATTAGAAATCGAAGCAAATATCGAAGCTTTGGTATCGGTTCTTATGCGGAACCCGATATCACTACTTCACGAACTGTCAAGACATTTTTATTAGATGAACCCGTAATCGCTCGGAAAATCACTGCCAAAGAGCGTAGTCAGCTTACCTACTACGGGATTTGTGCAGGGTGCCACGCCTATGACATTCGCATGATCGGACCCGCTACCAAAACACTGCAAATCCTATATGCCAATAATCCAGAAGGCATTGCTCAATATGCGGCAAATCCTATTAAAAAGCGCGACGATTACCCGGAAATGCCCCCTCAACGTCATATCGATGAAGAAACCCTTCTTGAAGTGGCGAAATTCATGTTGGCATTAGAAAAATAATTTTAAAATCGTTTTACCTCCGTTGCAATGAATACTACAAGATTTTATTTATTCTTATCGTTAACGGCCATATTAATGGCTGCTCGCGCACAAACCGATATTCTCGAATTGTGGAGCAAGGTGCCTAATCGGACCGAAACCAATGCAAAAGAAATAAAGGAGCAAACCGATATTCTCTGGATTCGAAAAGTTCAAAACCCTACAATTGAGGTTTACCTACCGACCAAAGCAAATGCCACAGGACAAGCGGTCTTGATTTGTCCTGGCGGTGGTTATACCGGACTGGCCTATGATTGGGAAGGTACCGACATTGCCAAAATGTTAAATGCCAAAGGAATTGCAGGTATTGTTTTGAAATATAGACTTCCAGACGCAATTTCCTTTAAAAACGCACACCAAGCTCCCTTAATGGACGCGCTGCAGGCTATGAGACTGGTAAGATCCCATGCCGCCCAATGGGACATACAGCCGAATCAAATTGGCATCATGGGCTTCTCGGCAGGTGGCCATTTGGCCTCCAGCGTAGGCACCCATTTTGAAGAGAAATTTCTGATTGAAGAGGTAATTGACACCCTAAGTGCCCGTCCCGATTTTATGATCCTACTCTATCCGGTCATTTCCATGAGCACCACCTTCATGCACGAGGGTTCACGCAATTCCTTATTAGGAATGAATCCCGACAAAGCATCAAGTCTTTATTATTCAAATGACCTCCAAGTAAAGACCAACACACCTCCTACTTTTCTGATACATTCAGCGGATGATCAGGCAGTGCCTGTAGAAAATAGCTTGATGTTTTTTTCAGCCTTAAAAGAACACCATGTGTCCGTAGAAATGCATATTTACCCAATAGGTGGGCATGGTTTTGCACTTGGCCTAAAGGATCCCCAATTAATGAAATGGCCTGAACTTATGCTGGACTGGATGTCTCATTTGAACCCTTATAACCCAGACGGGGCACCACATTAGGGAGTTACGCAACTCACCGTCACCTAACGCACTGATCCCAATTAACTAAAAAGAATCTATAAACGGGATCACCTCAGGAACAATCCGCTTTCTTTAAATTCAAAAAAGTCTTTGGGCACCCATAGAAATGACCCATTGATGTTCGCCTTCTGAGATCCGATCCACATTCGCTCCGGAATTGCTAGGATTAAATTGACTTTTGGGCTAACTTTTATCATTAAATTCAACACTAGATGAAAAAAATTATTTCTTATAACGGAAGCATTACCCTGATGTTTCTTTTGGTTATCATGAGCTGCAGCTCTTATGATCAACCCCGTCGCTTGGAGATTTTATTTTTAGGTCACGCTTCAGAGCACCACAATTCTGCTGCTTATATGCCCTTATTGGCTACTCACGTAGCCAAAGCCGCCATCAACATCACCTATACGGAAGATTTAGGGGATTTAAATAAGGAATACCTAACCCTATTTGATGGATTAATCATTTATGCCAATCATGATTCGATTGCACCTTCTCAAGAATCCGCCTTACTAGGATTTGTTCGCAACGGAAAAGGCTTGATTGCCTTACATGCTGCCTCGCACTGCTTTCGTAATGCACCCGCATACCTTAAGGCCATCGGAGGACAATTTGATAGCCATGGATTTGAACAATTTACCGCTCACTATTCAGATACCAGTCATGTAATTATGAAAGGTCTTTCACCCTTTGAAACCACCGATGAAACGTATGTACACAAAAACTTAGGCGATGACCTGACCCTATTGATGATCCGAAAAGAAGGAGAACGAAACGAACCTTGGACTTGGATCAGAAATGAGGGTGAAGGACGTGTGTTTTATACCGCATATGGCCATGACCAGCGCACCTGGGAGCAGGCCGAATTCCTGCAACTTGTCGAAAATGGTATTTTTTGGTCCGTCGGTGAAAAAGCCAAAAACTTAGCCAAAAACCTTCCTGTAGCACCATTGACCTATACAGAGGCCGTGATCCCCAATTACGAAAAGAAAGATCCTGCTCCTCAATTACAAGACCCATTGACACCTGAGGCATCCATGTCTCACATACAGGTACCTCCGGGTTTTAAATTGGCCCTTTTTGCTCACGAGCCGATGATCGTCAACCCGATACATATGGATTGGGATTATAAAGGTCGCCTTTGGGTGATTGAAACGGTCGACTATCCCAATGAAGTCCGAGAAGAAGACGGCATTGGAGATGACAAAATTAAAATTTTGGAAGATACTGATGGAGATGGAAAGGCAGATAAAATGACGGTTTTTGCCGACCATCTCAACATCCCTACCAGCTTTGTTTTTGTCAACGGCGGCATTGTGGTGGCACAGGCGCCTCATTTCTTGTTTTTGGCGGATTCAGATGGCGACGATATTGCAGATGTACGAACGATCATTAATATCGGCTGGGGCATATCGGATACCCACGCGGGTCCATCCAATCTTACCTATGGATTCGATAATAAAATTTGGGGCACGGTGGGCTATTCAGGATTTGACGGCAGTATTGGTTCAGAAACGCACCACTTCGATCAAGCCGTTTATAATTTGACGACAGATTATCAACAATTGACCGTCCATACCATGACTACCAATAATACTTGGGGCTTGGGCTTTAATGAAAACAATGATCTCTTTGTCTCTACCGCCAACAACACCCATACGGCGTTTGTTAATGTTCCTCAGAAAGTCATGCGTCGGGTAATGGGATTCAGCAAAGACGTTGCCTCCAAACTCGATGGGCATTATTTTATGCATCCTATCACTAAAAACTATCGACAAGTAGATGTTTTTGGTGGATTTACTGCTGCTGCTGGGCATAGTTTTTATACAGCTCGTTCTTATCCCAAGGAATATTGGAACAAAATAGCCTTTATAGCCGAGCCCACTGGACATTTGCTACACAAGGCCCTCTTTGAACCCTATGGATCAGGATTTATGGAAAAAGACGGATGGAACCTGCTGGCTGGTTCGGACGAATGGATAGCGCCGATACAAGGCACCGTAGGTCCTGATGGAAATGTGTGGATCCTTGATTGGTACAATTTTATCGTTCAGCACAACCCTACTCCCAAAGGGTTTGAAAATGGCAAAGGCAATGCGCACGTCAATCCGCTAAGAGACAAGACACATGGTAGGATTTATAGACTCATCTATTTAAATGCACCGGAGGAACATGCGGCGCTCGATCCCAAAGATCCAACGTCATTATTAGCTGGACTCAAAAGCCCTAATTTATTTTGGCGGTTACATGCGCAACGACTCATCATTGAGAATCATTATGATCAATTGACAGACGACCTCTTGAACCTGATCACTACCTCAAAACCCGATGAGATCAATATCAACGCTCCTGCCGTACACGCCATTTGGACCCTTAATGGTTTGAACAAACTGTCTGACCCAAAAGTATTGGATGTCTTGTACAAGGCATTGAAAAACGAAAATTCCGGTGTCCGAAAAGCGTCACTTCAAGCTTTGCCTAATACCGAGGAAACCCTTGATCAGTTGATCGGTCTTGGCCTATTTTATGATCCAGATCTGAATACCCGACTTGCCGCCTTTATCAAATCAATCGAGCTTCCAAATTCACTTGAAATGGGGAAAATCATCTATTTGTCAAGTAAATTAGACGACGTGGCTAAAGATTTATGGCTCTCAAAAGCACTTCAAGCATCGGCATTCATTCATCAAGAAGGCTATTTGACAGCCTATAACATGGATCAGCTTTCATCTACCGATTCGAAAGAAGGCCTATCCCATAGAATAAAATCCAATTTCAACGCTCAAATTGTGCCCTTAGCTAAAGACGGATATGATGCTAATGTGACCGATATCATGGGAAAAGAAATTCAGATCACCGGTCGGATTTGGGTCCCTAAACCGGATGAATTAGGATCCAATAGGCTCATCGCGCATGGCGACAAAAATAACGGGTACGGTTTGTATAGGGACCGAGATCATTGGCGCATTGTGGTCAATCAACAAGGAAAAAGCTACCAAGGCCATGCTGTTTTTAAACCTTCTAATTGGTTTGGATTTGAATTCACTTTCCAGAAAAATGGTCTGGCTACGCTAAAAATAGATGGCTCCACCGTGCTTACGGTTCGAACCCCTGGCTTATTTTCTTCCGTTTTTACCAGTGGTATTCGTTTAGGGATGGATCCAATAGGATGGTCACCCATTACCTCCACGATCCCCTTTGGTCCGATTGGTCAAGAATTGGTAGATGTAGTGGCGGAATTCAAGGAACCAGACAATAGTTCGACAATTTTGGTGCCAGATTTTGAATTTACGCTCAAAACGATTCCACTCAAAATGCAGTTCAATCAAGATACTTTAATGGTAGCGGCAGGGAAAATAGTCAGTATTCTATTTGAAAATCCCGATTTTATGCAACACAATTTACTTATCGTTGCGCCCGGGAAATTGGAAGTAGTGGGGCAAGCTGCTGATGCCCTCATGAGCGCACCAGATGCCGCCGAAAAAAATTATGTGCCCAAAATTACAGAAGTGCTTTTTGCAACCCGCATACTCAATCCCAATGATCGGGTTAGACTGACCTTTAAAGCGCCCAGTCGCCCTGGAGCTTATCCTTTTGTCTGTACCTTCCCAGGTCATTGGCGCATAATGAACGGTATCTTAATCGTGAAATGATGGAGGTACAATTTGCTGTCAGCACCTGGCTATGGACCAGCCCTTTTTCTACCCAACACATTGCCTTGTTCCCTAAAATTAAAAAAATGGGATTCGATGGAGTAGAAATCGCCATTGAGGATCCTGATCTTCTGGATTTAAAAACCATTAAAACTGCCTTAACCGATCATCAACTTATACCCATCATTTGTGGGGCATTTGGCCCCTCTCGAGATTTGACCCATACGGATCCGGCCATTCATCAGGAATGCTTTGATTACCTCGAAAGATGTTTTGACATCTGTAATTATTTGGATACAAATTTCTTGGCTGGACCCATTTATTCTGCCGTAGGGAAAGCGCGACGGTTGTCGGATGAAGATAGAAAAAAAGAATTTGATTTGGCCGTCCGGAATTTGCAAAAGGTATGTCATCAAGCACAACAGAGAGGGCTTTCCATCGCCATAGAGCCCCTCAATCGATTTGAAACGGATCTTATCAATACCTGCAGTGACGTGGTCAAGTTGATCGAATGTATCGATAGTCCCTCGGCCAAAATACTCTTGGACAGTTTTCATATGACCCTCGAAGAGCGTGATTTAGCAGAGGCAGTGAATACCGCTGGACACCGATTGATCCATATGCAAGTGTCTGAAAATCATAGAGGTATTCCAGGAACTGGACAGACCAATTGGGCCCGCTTAAAAGCAGGATTAACAGCCATTGATTACCAAGGATTTATTTCCATTGAAAGTTTCACCCCACATGTTCAAGAACTTTCGGACGCCGTTTGTATTTGGAAACCCTTTGCGGATTCACAAGACGACTTTGCTGTGCAGGGCTTGTCCTTTTTAAAAGAATGGGCCCAGCATTCCTAGCATTCAATCTCCACTTAATGAGTGTTCATCACCACAGACCTGTGGATAAGAACCTGATAACTTATAGCGCGATGACATCATTTTATCATGCGATCAAAAAAATCAACAGTTGCTTGGTAAGCATCCTTCCAGTTTTGATGTAGCAAAAACCCATGTACCTCATCCGGGAAAATGAGTTGCTCAAAATAAACACCCTGATCTCGAAGCGCCTTAACCTTATCCACCGTTTCACTAAAGGGTACATTACGGTCATCATCCCCATGAATAAGCAGTACAGGTGAGCGCCAGCTATCTATCACCGCAATCGGACTGGAATCATAAGCGAGTTTGGCAAATGCAGGATGTTCCAATGGTTCATAGGTAGGGACAAAATTATGAATGATGACATTCCAGTCCATTACCCCATGAATGTCCACACCTGCAGCAAAAAGATCTGACCTTTTCGCCAATCCCAACGCAGTCAAATAGCCGCCATAAGAACCACCCCAAAGGCCTATTTTCGAAGGATCCACCGATGAATGTGCTTGTAAAAAAAGACCTGCTCCTATCACATCATTAAATTCACTGGCTCCGCCTGCTCCATAGTTTAGGGCCTCTCTAAATTCCATACCATACCCCGTACCGCTTCTGTAATTTACGGACAAGACAAGGTACCCTTTGGATGCCAAATATTGATTCATCGCATAGGCATAATGGTAATAATCTCGGTGGTGAAAACCCAAAAGCATTTGCCTTCGAGACCCACCATGAAAAAATAATAACGCCGGTTTTTTTTCTCCCTTTTTAAGGTCTTTGGGCATGAAAAGTTGGCCATGGATGGTAATCCCATCTGTGGCTTCAAATACCACTTCTTGAGGCATCACTAATTGACTCGAAGGATAAGGATCAGAAGTAAAAATATCTCGCACATCACCCACTACACGCTGCTTAACTGAAGCAGGTTTGGTTCCAGAGGAACCAAGCATAAATAAATTACCTGCTCCATCCATGACAGGGGACCATTCTATACCTGGGCCACTAGTGATACTTGTGAGGGTGTTGTTTTTGATGCTCCAAACGTGTTGCCTGTTGAGGTCATTTTCATTTCCTGAATAAAACAACTGGGTACGATCCGGCGATTGGCTTACATATTGTAATTCAAAAGGTCCTGGGGTCAATAGCTGTGCAGTACCTCCTTCCGTGGAAATTTCATATAAATGCAACCATCCATCCTTCTCCCAAGGAAAAATAAGGGTTTGATCCGCCATCCAAAACAATTGATTATCTGCAGAAATCTCATGAAAGGCGCTACCGCCTCCTGGGCTTGCTTGCCACAATGTTTTTCCTGTGGCCGTGGCAACATCAATGACTCTAATGGAAAAAGGTTGGGCACTTCTTTTGGAAACAAAAAGCAATTGCTCCTGATAAGGAATTCTCAAGACTGCGACGTATTTACCATCCGGTGACCATACAGGATTGCTATCTAGGTCTACCGATGGATCTGGATAAGTCAACTTCTTTGATTTTAGGTCATAAATTCCTAAAAAAGCGTGATCTCCACGAGCACTAATAAAAGCCAATTTCAATCCATCTGGAGAAGGTCTCAAGGAACTGATATTCCCTCTGGCTACAAAAAGCTGTACCATCGACTGATTCTTCAAATGGCAAGAAAATACTTTTCCTTCCTTGAGGAAAAAAAGGAGATCTCCTAAGCGTACTGGCGATCCACCCGAAGCTAATTTATGGGGCGCGGCATCAGAAGTAGCCACTAAGAATATTTCTCTATTGACCCCATTAGTATCAAAATTGGGATTGGGGAATTCCCCTTTTCGATTCGCTGCTCCTCCCCGGACAAAGACTATTTGTTCACCATAAAAAAGTAAATCACTGATCTGCTGACCATCATCCTCTTGATAATTTGTGATTTGTTTCGGATGATAGTCGGGCGCTATGGCCGAATAAATATTGCGTACACCCTCTTTATTGACCACCCAAGCAATTTTACCAGCGTCCTGTGAGGCTGCTAAATCCGAAGGAAAAGAATAAGACAAAAAAGATTCCAATGTCCCTTGTCCAAGGGCCAAAAATCCAAAAAAAATACTGATAAAAGGAAAAAAAGTTTTCATGTGAAGATTGCTTGATCCTCTTTAAATTTACCTATTATTAGTAAACTTCTGTTCAAAATCGAAAAGGAAGATTGAATTTCTCTTCATTGGCAGTCATTATATTTTTTCAAAAAAAATAAATTCAACTAATTATTGTGCAAAGCCTCGTCCATTACGGACTTCACTTTATCGCTCCAGGGGCCATTTCATGGTTTTTTTTTCGCCAAAACTGGCGCCAGGTGTGGCTGTTGTTGCTTATGACGATGGTTATCGATTTGGATCATCTATTGGCTTATCCCCATGTTTTTGATTCCAACCGTTGTAGTATTGGGTTTCATCCACTTCATAACTATTGGTCCATGGGGCTTTATTCGGGCTTACTATTTTGGAAAAAAACAAGAATACTTGCCATAGGACTCGTGCTGCATATTATTACCGATGGCATCGATTGCTATTGGATGCATTAATGATGTTATTTTTTTTAGAATTTGAATATTATTAAGCTACCAAAGCTATTGTATTTTTAAAACATCAGTATTCCATTATTCATAGGTTCTTCTATTGAAAAAAAATAGAATTGCTTAACTTAAGCTTCTAAAAATAATAAAATGGTCATCAACTATTGAAAATAGAAAAAATAATTATCTCTGAGCCTCTGAAATCGTTAGTCGGTAAAAATGATGGCTTATCTATTGTATGAATGGTCAATAATATCAAAATCATAACTCAATGAAATTATCCAAAGCTATTTCTATATCCCTTATTTTGGTATTTATGAGCCTCTCCGTCAAAAGCGCAGTAGAGAATAATCCCTCTAATCTTGACAAAAAAGACATTTTATACGTAATGACGAATGTTGCAAATTGGCAGATTGACAACTTTCATTTGGTAAAGCACCCCGCTCAGGACTGGACCAACGCCGCACTCTATATAGGGATGATGGAATGGGCAAAAATCGCAAATGATCAAAAATATTTAGACTGGCTATATGCCATTGGTAATCAATTCGAATGGCAGCCTTTTAATAGATTGTATCATGCTGACGACATTTCGATCAGTCAAATGTTTTTAGAAATGTACACCCTTAGAACAGAGGATAGTCGTCGCTACCGCATACTAGGCCCTACACAAGCGCGACTTGATTACGTTATTGCACACCCCTCAAGTGGATCGCTGTTGTTAAACTATGATGATCCTCAGACACTAGAAAGGTGGTCATGGTGTGATGCCCTCTTTATGGCACCTCCTGTTTACACCAAAATGGCACGCATTCTCAAAGATGATAAATATTTGGCTTTTATGGACAAAGAATTTAAAGTAACCTATCATTTTTTATTCGACAAAGATGCGAACCTCTTCTACCGAGATCATAGATATTTTCCTGAGTTAACACTAGAAAAAAATGGGGAAAAGATATTTTGGGGACGGGGTAATGGGTGGGTAATGGGTGGCTTAGTCGCAATACTCAAAGACTTACCCAAAGACAGTAAATACAGTGCTTTTTACAAAGAACTTTATTTAGCAATGGCAAGTGTCATTCCCAATTATCAAGACGAAGCTGGATTGTGGCATGCCAGTTTACTAGACCCAACCAGCTTTCCACACCCTGAAACAAGTTCTAGTTCCTTTTTTTGTTATGCACTCGCCGCTGGCATTAATATGGGTTTATTAGATAGAAAAACGTACACTCCTATTGTGACCAAGGCATGGGAGGCATTAGTCAACATGGTTAATTCAGAAGGTAAATTGGGATGGGTACAGCCCATTGGTCAAGACCCCAAAGAGGTAACCTCAGAAATGACTGAAGTGTATGGAGTTGGTGCCTTTTTACTCGCGGGCACCGAAATTTTTAAATTAATTGATTAAATAACTTCAACATCAGTAGTAGGTGGCGTCTTCAAACTTAAATTAGTCTGGTGGACTTACCCCATTAAGTTATTCAAGTAAACAAACACCGTTTGAAATATTCACCTCATAAAAGCCCGGTTCAATAGCATATTTTTGTCGATAGCCGTTTGAAATAAATTCTTTAAAATCCTCCAAATACGTCGTTTCAATGAGGTTAATCGTACATCCACCAAATCCACCACCCATCATCCTGGCACCAACCACCCCCATTAGAGATTCAGCCATTGATGCCAGCCAATCAATTTCAGGGCAAGTAATCTCATATTGATCCCGCATAGCCCTATGCGCGATAAAAAGGATATTACCAGCCGCAGCGACGTCTCCAGCCTCCATAAGATCACAAAATTGAACCACTCTTAGATTTTCTTCAATAATGTATTGACATCTTTTGTAAACCACCGGATCAATAACTGAGACGCAAGCATCCAACATTGCTATATCGACATCTCGCAAAGAAGTCACATGGGCAAATTTATTTGCAATAATCTGCACCCCCATTTCACACTGCCTTCTTCTCAAATTATATTCGGAAGTTGTCAAATGATGTGAAAGATTGGAATCTACCAGTAAAAGGCAGTAACCTTTCAAATCCAAACGCACATATTCATAGCTCAGATCACGACAATCTAGCTTGATTACCTGTTGCGCACTTCCCATCATGCTCGTAAACTGATCCATAATACCGCATTTTGTACCCACGAAATTATGTTCTGCTTTTTGAGACAACTTGGCCAAGCTAATCCGATCATACTCCAACTCAAACAACTCATTGAGTCCAAAGGCAATGGCATTTTCAAGAGCGGCTGAACTCGACATTCCAGCACCCAAAGGCACATTCCCTGCAAAAACAACATTAAAATGATTGATCATTTTTTTGTCTTTTAGCATTTCATCAACCACACCCAATAGATAATTGGGCCATGCCTTTTGATGAGGCTTTAAATGTTCAAGGTCATAAACTACCAACTCGTCAGCAAGGTCCATGGAAACTATCCTAGTTGCATGCTTGGCGGGGCCTATGGCCATATAGATACATCGATCAATGGCAGCAGGAAGCACCAGTCCCATGTTGTAATCCGTATGTTCACCAATCATATTGATTCTTCCAGGTGCCGCAACCAACAACGCGTGTGCTTCACCAAATTGTTTATGAAAATATGTTTTTACTTTTTGTATTATTTCTATCATACTGCCAACGGATGTATTAGCCGCAACCCTTTTAAAGAATTCGCAACTACATGATAATCTTATTTATTTGAGCTACCCAACTTATTGAATAATTTGTGTCATTCCCGCACGATATTCAGATGGGCTCTTTCCAGAAAACGCTTTGAACTGCTTATTGAAATGGGAAAAATTACCAAAGCCGCTTTCATAGCACACCTGAGTGATACTTATTTTCTTTTCGGCCAAAAGTTTAGAGGAGTGGACCAATCGATATTCATTAACAAATTGTACAAATGTTTTGGAAGTCAACTTTTTAAAATAACGACAGAAAGAAGGCTCAGTCATACTTACCAATTCTGAAATCTCGCTCAAAGCAATATGTTCTTGAAAATGTTCGCGTACATAATTAAAAACCATATTGATTCGATCATTGTCCTGTGCTTCCACTTGGAGTAAAAATCCTTGCGCATTTAACGCTGTATATTCATCTGATATAGCCAATTCATGGAGTATAGATAGTAATTCCATGATTCGATTAAAATGGCTCATATTAATGAGTCTCTCTACTTTGGTACCTAGCGTCATTTTTGTACTGCCACTGAAAGACAATCCCATACGTGACAATTCAAACATCCTTTTGATGGCGGCCATTTCTTGAATATTGAAAAAGCCTTCCCCTAAAAAGCCCTCTGGCCATTGAACGACAGTTTCCGCTTTATGTCCGCTTAATCTATTGGTAAACCCTTGGTGCGGTAAGTTAGGCCCGATTAAGACGAGCTCGCCATCATGAAAATAAGATAAGTGGCTCCCAATATGCCTTTTACCACTCCCACCATTTACATAAACCAACTCAAGTTCTGGATGATAATGCCAATAAGGCCTGGTATCCCTTGGGACGTGCGAAAATTGCCTAACCAAAATAGAACCCCCTAGAGGGGTATTGATCTTTTCAAATGTTGGATTTGTGAATATCATAACTATTCATTAAAAGCACTCATGAATGCTAATTTAACAATAATATATGCTTTTTTAACATTATATTATTGTTAAATAATATAAAATGATAAAATAAAACATATATAGGCAAATAATGAGGTAATAATCAGTCAAAGACTCAATTAATTTTGCTTTATAATTTTAACTAAAAATAGCACCTGATGAAAAAAATAGCTCAGATATCCAGTATACTCTTACTCACTATGATGTTACCCTTAGGTACCGTCAAAGCAGATTTATTGATCCCTTTTAAAATAAAGCCTCTTAAGAAAAATTCTTTCGTAGTCCAAGTCACCAGCATCGATTATAAATCAACTTGCTATTTGAAAGATGGGAATAATCACATATTATATCAAGAAAATATTGAGACTGGACAACCTTATGAGCGTTCTTTTAACCTTATTGAGTTGCCCGATGGAAAATATGAAATGGTGATTGATGACGTATTTAAGACGCGAATCACCCAGATCAATAAAATTCAAGGAGTTGTAATTGCAAACGATGAAATCATCGAAACAACTTATAAGCCGCAAGTAATTATGAAAGAGGAGCGACTTACAGTAAGCCTACTAGCACTTAAAAAAGAAAGCTTAAATATTGAGCTCTATGATGCAAATGACGTACTTATTTTTAAAGATACATTAAGTGGAAGTCAAAATTTAGGTAAAAAATTCGACTTATCTCAACTGACCGCTGGCGTATACAAAATCAGCTTAATAACACCTAAAAACGCATATTTAGAATACATCACATTGAACTAACCCATTTCTTCATAGCTGAGTTAAAGGGAGACAGTTGTTGTTTCCCTTTTTTTACGTCCTTAGTTTGCTTATTTTCATTGTCTGGATTAAATGAACAAAATTGCGACTATTTATTCTTCTTATCATTGGCCTCTTCACGGCTTGTCAAGACAAACCACCAACCCGCCCACCTGAACTTAATCCAGATCCTTTTCTGATTATTTTAGGAACCCTACAAGATGGTGGGGCGCCTCACGTTGGCTGTAACAAAAGCTGCTGTATCGATTTCTGGGCGCATCCTGACCCTACTCGAAAAGTTGTTTCCATTGGATTAATTGATCCCGAAAATCAACAAAGCTATATTTTCGAAGCCACTCCCGATTTTCCAGAACAAATTAAATTATTAAAATCTGAAGCGCCTTTTCAAAAAAGTGAAATCCCAAATGGTATCTTTTTAACACACGCGCACATCGGACATTATACAGGATTAATGTACTTAGGCAAAGAAGCCATAAATACCTCACAAATACCCCTCTTCGTAATGACAGAAATGCAAAAATTCCTAACAGGACACGGACCTTGGAGCCAACTTGTTGCGCTTGAGAATATTGTGCTAAAACCATTAGATCATGCCGTTCCAATCCAACTTACCTCAACCATAACCATCACACCAATTTTGGTCCCTCATCGAGATGAATTTTCAGAAACGGTAGGATACAGGATAAAAGGGCCAAACAAATCAGCCTTATTTATACCGGACATTGACAAATGGCAGAAATGGCCACTCGATATCATCGAGCAAATTCAAAAGGTTGATTACGCCTTTATTGATGGTACTTTTTTTGATGCTGCTGAAATCAATCATAGATCGATTTCAGAAATCCCACACCCCTTTATAGTAGAATCAATGTCTCTATTTGGTCATTTGACCGAAAAAGAAAGAAACAAAATTTATTTTATTCATCTAAATCATACGAATCCAGCCCTTGATCCTGATTCAAGAGCTACTGAAATGATTCAAAACCTCGGATATCATATAGCTGCGTTTAAACAGAAGCACTACCTATAAGGCCATCGCAGTCAAATTATTCATCAAAACTTTAAGACCAAACATTTAATTTTATAAATATTTAGTATATTTATACTAATTAATTGAATTAATTAGTCTTTCAGCGTTGATCGATGCCTAATATTTATTGCCAATTTGTCGCTCAACTACTATTATGACAGAAAAAATATACAGCACTATTACTGGTACCGGGAAGTACATTCCGACCCAAACTATTTCTAACAATAATTTTATTGACTCCGATTTCAAGGACACAAATGGTAGTAATTTCGAACAGACCAATGAATACATAATTGAAAAGTTTGAACAAATCACTACCATCAAAGAGCGCAGATATGTTTCAGCTGACTTAACAACCTCTGATATCGCCTGGTTGGCAGCTGAAGATGCTTTGAAAACATCAAATACTGACCGTGAAAAACTTGATTACCTTATTGTTGCTCATAATTTTGGAGAGCTCAAAAATGGCAATAAAGAAGTCGATATCTTGCCTAGTCTGGCTGCCCGCGTTAAAAAGAAATTGGGCATTGTTAATCCTGATACGGTCGCTTATGACTTACCTTTTGGATGCCCAGGATGGCTCCAAGCAATGATTCAAGCAGATTATTACATTAAGTCTGGAGATGCGCAAAAAATCCTAGTCATTGGTGCGGAGATTCTTTCTAGAGTTTCTGACCCCCATGACCGAGACAGTATGATTTATGCCGACGGGGCTGGTGCAACCATTTTATCTGCTTGCAAAAGCCAATCACCTACGGGCATTTTGGCTCATAAAACGCGATCAGATACCTTGGAATACTCTGAGATGCTTTATATGGGCAAATCATATGCCCAAACAAACGGCACCAAAGAAGGCACATACCTCAAAATGAATGGTCGGAAATTATATCAATACGCTCTCAAAAATGTCCCAGCAGCAATCCAATCATGCCTCCATAAAAGCGGTGTTGAGTTAAGTCAAATTAAGAAATTATTGATCCATCAAGCAAATGGAAAAATGGATGATGCCATTCTTAAAAGACTCTTTAAGCTTGAAGGCAATCAAGAAATACCCATTGATATTATGCCCATGACCATTGCCGAGCTGGGTAATTCATCTGTGGCAACCATACCGACCTTGTTGGATTTAATCCTGAAAGGAGAATTAGCAAATCATCAGATTCATAAAGGTGATAAGATTATTTTCGCCTCAGTAGGCGCTGGGATGAACATCAATTCCATGATTTATCAAGCTTAAGATTATCACCTGATTTCAAAATTAATCTTCTTTCTAATCAGTCTTCCGTCGTCGGTAATTCCCTCAATATATGCCGTAAAGTCACCTAAATCATCTGAGGTAAAATAAGAAAAAGATGCTTTTCCCTCACTAATTATAACATCTGGATTCCAATATTGGGTACCCCTACGATCGGGACGGATCAAATCACTCTCAGATGGATTACTATGATTGGGTACATAAAATGCATCTGGCTTATGATAGCCAACCATTTTTAAATTTGTAATTCCCATAGTGGTGCTCAACGTTACTCCAGTTCTACTTTCTTTTCTATAAAAAGCAATAACCCCATTAGGTGTGCCATATAAGTTGGCCCTAGTCCCCTTCAAAATATCCACATGTGATATGTCTAAGGGATTTATGGCACTTATCACGTAACTAGAGGTAACCATGCCATCAAGTAAAAAAATCGCATAATTATCTAACATTATAGAGGTGTTACCCCTAATTATTGCTTTATACTCACCCTGTTCATCTTGCGAAAATTGAACACCCGTTAAGCGCCCCTTAATGATATCAAAAACATTTGTATACCCAGTAGTAATGGAATCCAAAACAACCCTAGCATCTGGTAAATCGTAAAGCATCTCAGGCCTGTAAAACGGGTCTGTCCGCTTATCGATGTCCGCTTCAACTGCTATTTCATCCAATATTACTACAGACCCATCAAAAGACGCCTTGATTTGAGCAAGTGTAAGCATATCATTTAAATACTCTTCATAATCATTTTTTGAGCCGAAGGAAGAAAGGAATTTTTCATGATAATTGGGAAAACTTTGCTTTCTAATATCAATATAAGAATTAATAATTTTCTGATCTTTTCTCCCTTTTTTTTGACTTGCCGTTTGGACAATGGCTGTTATGGAATCCTCAATTTGAAGCCCATCAAACCAAAAATTACCATCCTCATCACTACGCGTAACTTGCTGATAGCTCATGTTTTCTAGAAAGGTAAGAAAAAGCGCTGCTTCTAGCGGCTTAGATCTATTCTCCCATTTCACCACCTTACCCTCTAAGGTGAATCCCTTTTCAGGATAATAATTCACAACGGGTAGCTCATTATTCAAAAGCTGATGCCAGTCAAACCTTCTCCATCCATGGATAAGCATCAATAAATCAATCATTTCGAGGCGATCAGGATTTGATCGATCTGTATAATAATCAGGGTATTCAATCTGACCTTTCAAATCTGAACTCAACAATAGATAATTCTCAATATTTAACTGATTTTCTTTTTGGCTACTTTTTTGAACCACTACGGAAAAGTTTCCATTGACGGCTGCTTGACCTGATCCTACGAATTTTAAATCAAAATCAGCCAATTGCCTCTTTTGTAAAAAAGGCGTAACCACGGCATTTACTTGAATATTTTCACTTTTATTTTCATTATAAATTAATCTTTCAACCAAGGGCTCATTGTCTTTAAAAAGGGTCACATGAATGATACCAGAAGGTATTTCTATATTATCCATACTTGAGTAGATGAAATCCTTCCCAGCAGCAGCTACTGTAGCCGCAATGATCTGCCCCCTAATATGTGTCAATAAATAGGCGTTATCAAAGCTCACTCCGGGGGATCCTTTGACTGTTAAGTAGGTTTTTTCAGTCGTCTTTCGAATAATTAATTGATAGCCAAATTCAGTTACAGTAGGTAATTCATTTTCCCAATCATGACCATTGTGGGTAAAAATAGCTCGGTATCGGCTTGAGGTTTGAGGCGTAAACTGAAATTTTCCCAACCCAAATTTTTTCGGCTCAATTTTGGTGATTATTTTATCGTCGCTATCGATTAAATAACCCTCTATGGGTAATCCGTTTCCATTTTGATCGGTAATTTGGTAAGCCACTACGTTGGGAGCCCCTTGTAAAATAACTCCTCCTTCCGGGAAGAATTGGACACTTAAAGTAGCTGTTTTTGTTTCAATTTTATTATCAGCCGATGTCCTTGAAAACTTAAACAATTGAATCGGCTTTGAAAAAATGAAATCGACAAGATTATTCCTCATATAATTGGAATAAGCCCTCAACGTATACGCGCCATCAAGGAGCGAATCAGCCAATAGAAACGATCCTTTTCCGACCGCTCCTTTCATATCAAGAGTTAATGAAGCAATTACTTTTTTTGAAGGTGCTAACAAATCCACATAGACTACTGTACTTAGCTTACTGGCTACATGCGTTTGGGCATCCAACAAAAATGCCGAAAACCAGAGCGTATCATTTTGCACATAAACTTCCTTGTCCGTGGAGATATAGACCTTCTCTTCTGGGCTTTTCTTATGAAAATTTTGAAATAAAGTAATCGTTGAGTCTAACCCTTGACTGAGTACAATGGTTCTTGAAAAGAACAAAAAAAAACCTAATAGAAATATTAATTTGTCTTTCATAAATAATTTTATCGATTTGAATATGCCTGACTTAATGCAAATAAAACCCAAATAGATATTTATTGATTAAGTAACATGAATAAATGAACACATTTACGTCATCAATCCTAAAATAATCCGCTAACAAAAAAAGCAACATTTCCTAATCCCTACTTTTCACTACAGGTTCAACCAGTAGTTTAGCTTGATGACAAATGCACGATTTCTTGGGCCAAAATTATCGACTAAATAATTATCAGAATATACTAAAAACAGATCTGACATGGGTAGGTAGCGCCATTGCAATCTACTATTAATATTAAAGTTGTCTCGCTGGGTATTGTATTGCATAAACGTTGTCCAAAACAAATTCTTTGAAAAATTAATTTCCGCCTTGGGGCTGATCAAAAAGAGCCGACCTTTTCCGTAATTTTTGGGAAACACAAGATTATTCTCAATAAAATTTAGACTGAAATTACCCCATGGTTGCACTCTGTATTTGGCAGAAACTGAAATTCCTGTTCTATACCCGTTATAAAATTGCCCAAAACTGAAGCCGGTCTGCAATTGCAAGAGTCGCCTACCATCTCCTTGGTATTGAAGTTCCCCATAATCAAACTGATACAGTCCTACGGGAAGAGGATCATAGCCTTCGGTAAATCCAAATGGAAAGAGTAAATTGATATCTTCATGCGTATATTTAATGTCAATTTTACTAGTATTTTTAAAAGTAAAATTGTAATTCACCAACACTTTATCTTGGATAAGTTCTAGAGACGTAGCGGTTCGATCTCCATTGTACATAACATTAACGCCATGTTGATTTAAGCGGCTATTTTGTGGATAAAAAATATACCCCACAGATCCATACCAATGATCAAAACCCAATACATAAACGGTATCATCTATCGCATCGTAATGATATTAACGGGGCATAAAGCCAAAATCATTGATGTAATTATCCCCCATACCTGTTAAATTATAAGCCATACTAAGAGACTTTCCGTTGTACCCGCCAGACAGATTATAAAAATAATTATCCTGTCCAGCAGCAGCAGCGATAGACAATCCATATCCACCAACCGCCTGCCACTGGCTATCCTGTGAGCGATAGCTAAATTCCAATCCGCCCACTCTGTTGTAATCCTCCTTCAGCGACGATCCTCCAGAATACCCCTGTCTATTGTGTAGGTATCCTCTGAGTGTAGAGCGTTTCAAAATTCTTTGATGCATGGCCAATGAAGTATAATTATTTCCAGGGAGTTCCTCCTCACGCGTTTGGGTATTCATCAACCCCATTCGCAAGTTCTTGTTGAGATTACCACTCAGTCTAGCTCCGTACAAAACCGGAATGGTATTTCCGTCCCCATCCAATCCTATTTTTCGACTAAAAAAAGGTCTCAAAGGAGGTGTTCCAAAATCACCGAAAATATCACTATTTTCTAAAAAAAGTAATCTTTTTTCGGGGTAGTTCAGATCAACGGTTGTCAAATTGGTTTGCTGCTCGTCTACATCCACCTGAGAGAAATCAGGATTTACTGTAAGGTCAAGATTCAAACTGGACGTCACAGCTACCTTTGCGTCTAATCCCACTCTTGCATTAAAAGCCGCATCCGTATTTGCTTCAAAATCCTCATATCCACCACTAAGCATATAGGGAATGATAGAAATATTATTTTTAATTTTTTTGGGCGCTCGGTCCCATACAATTGTACCAGTGTACCCTAAATCCACTCCATAAAATTGTCGTGGTACTGGTGTCCAAGATGAATGACTATTAGATTTGGCATCTAGCCTATTGAAATTGATCCCCCAATGCTCCTTTTCCCCAAAGCGAAGGGTTTTAAAAGGAATGGCCATCTCTGTAGTCCATCTATCTTCCTGTATTTTGGACTGCGCATACCATTTATTATCCCAAGCATCATTATACCCAGACAATTCAGCACCTCGACGAGCAGGCTCCCCTGTGATAAGTGCTTCTGTTTGAACACCTTCAGGATTGATCCCAAAAATAAATCCATTCGTTTTCTCATTTACCGGATCAATAACTACAGCAAAGGCATCCCCGGTCCAAAATAATGGATTATCTCTTTTTAATGACTGTACCACAAAAGGTGGTGCCCCCATACAAATAGCAGCGATATAGAGATACGTATCATCATAAGTGACCCTAACGATTGTTTTCAGTTCATCACCGACTCTCAAACCATCTACCGGATAATTCATCCAAAAGTTGGACGCGCTGTCTGTTGATGACCAAACTGCCTCATTCAATTCACCATCCACCACAATGCGTTCACTCGTCTTTCGAAGCGTAAGTTGATACGCTTCTTGGGATTTTTGATCTGGTTGGGCCACTAAGCAAAAAGAAAATACAGCGTTAAAAAAAAGCAGGTAACCTTTTTTAACTAAATATTTCATAGATCGAAAATACCATTTTCATTTGGGGCTAAAAAATTTATTTTCTTAGCGTTACCTAAATCAGTTTATTTATCTAAATCCTTTAGATATTTAACCAATAATTAAGCTTAAGAACTACTCCTCTACTTCTTGGGCCAAATGTCTCTACCAAGTAGTTATCCGAATAAACAATATACAAATCAGACATCGGAAGATACCTCCATTGCAATCTACTATTGATATTGAAATTGTCGTTTTGGGTATTATATTGTAAAAAGGTCGTCCAGAAAAGTTTTCTTGAAAAATTAACTTCAGCCTTAGGGCCTACCAAAAAGAGTTGATCTTCTCCATATATTCCTTGAAAGTTCAAATCATTCTGAACAAAGTTAAAACTAAAGTTGCCCCACGGCTGAACTCTATAGCTAGCTGCAATTGAAATTTCTCTTCTGGTTCCATTGTAAAAACTACCATAGCGCAAACCAGTTTGAAATTGCAATTTTTTCCTCTTATCAGTGGCGTACGTCACTTGGGCATGATCAAAATGGTACAATTCGGCGGGTAATGGGGCATAATCACTGGTAAAGCCAAAAGGAAATAATAATTTGACGTCCTCATGTTTAAAGGTAAAATTCAGGGTACTTGAATTTCGGAAAGAAACGTCATATGCCAAGGTATATTCATTCCAAATCATTTCCTTGGTGGTAGCCGTCCAATCTCCATTAGTCGTAAAACTTACACTGTGTTGGTTAATGTTGCTATTTTCAGGATAAAATGTGTACCCAAACTTCGAATACCAATGGTCGAATCCAAGCCTATAAGTGGTATCTGCCTCTGCATCATAAAAATATTGCCGCGGAATAAACCCGAAATCATTAATGTAGTCATCCCCCATTCCTGATAAATTGGCGTAAAAACTAAAGGCTTTTCCATCGTATCCTGCAGCCGTATTATAATAATAATTTTTGTCCTGATTGGCATCCGTAAAAGCAAGACCATACCCCCCGAAACTCTGCCACTTTCCATCCACAGATCTGTAACTAAATTCCAATCCCCCAATTCGATTGTAATCATTTTCAATAGATGATCCATCAGAATAACCTTGTCTATTATGAAAATATCCCTTAATAATTGAACGTTTCAATACCCTTTGGTGAATAGCAAACGAGCTGTAATTATTTCCTGGCAACTCATCTGCCTTGGTTTGGGTATTCATTACCGCCATTCTCAGGTTTTTATTGATATTCCCGCTTAATCGAGCACCATACAATATAGGAATGGTATTCCCATTATCATCTAACCCTATTTTGCGACTAAAAAAGGGACGCATAGGCGGAATCCCAAAATCACCAAAAACATCACTATTTTCTAGAAAAAATAACCTTTGCTCTGGAAATCTCAAATTGACCGTGGTCAAATTAGTTTGCTGTACATCTACGTCTACCTGCGAAAAATCAGGATTGATGGTAAGATCCAAATTAAGACCTGACGTAACCGCAACTTTGGCATCTAACCCTATTCGGCTAATTGTCTCAGTCGGGGTACCCTCTTCATAATTTTTAGCTCCATTACTTAAGGCATAAGGAATTAAGGAAATATTTTTCTTGGTTTCGGCGGGTGCCTTATCCCAAATAAGTTTACCCAAATAGCCCATATCGACCCCTCTGAATTGAACAGGGACAGGGGACCACGTATGATAACTATTGCTCTTGGCATCGCTTCTTAAAAAATTCACACCCCAATCTTCCTTTTCTCCAAAACGCAACGAATTAAAAGGAATGGCCATTTCTGTCGTCCATCGATCAGGAAAGCTTTTGGTCTCCGAATACCATTTATTATCCCAAGCAGTATTAAATCCTGTCGGCCCGTTCCCTCCACGTCTTCCTGTCTGGCCCGTAATTAAGGACTCTGATTGCACCCCCTCTGTATTTACCGCAAAAACAAATCCATTGGTGCGCTCATTCACTGGATCAAAAACCAATCCAAACGCATCTCCTTGCCAAAAAAGAGGATTATCTCTTTTCAAAGATTGGATGATATAGGGTTTGGTTCCCATACATTCGGCCGCTATATAGATATACGTATCATCATAGGTCATCCGAACAATGGTTCTAATATTGGAATCAGCCTTTACCCCATCAACGGGGAAACTCATCCAAAAATCTGTCGCTATATCTGCATCTTTCCAAACATCCTCGTCAAGCGCCCCATCTACAGTTATTTTTTCTGATGTCTTAGCAATTTTAAGCTGATATTGATCTTGCAAAGACTGAGCCTGAGATCCGAAACTCGAAAGCAATAATAGGATTAACCCAATAAAATAAAACGCACGATGACTTCTGTTCATATGCACAAAAGTAAGAGCTAAAAATATGACAATTTCATGATAAAGTTTGAACGCAAAAAAAAGAGTTGCAACGGTCAATAATTAATTTTTAGCAAAAGTGATTTGATCAATATTCATTAAATATCGACCTTTACTGCTATTTTCAAAAACTACAAATAAATCATTCTGACCCAAATTCTTCTTTATATCAAGTTTATATAACTCCCATGAACGCTCTTTAGGGGAAGGAATCTCTTGACTTGCAATAATACTGCCTGATGGGCCACCTTGTTTAAGGTATACTGTGCCCCCATTAAAGGCCATTATCCTCAAATCAATACTGCCAACATTCGTTAGATCTATATTATCAAATCCCAAATAAGATCCATCGTTGATCTCACTCACGTAAGCAAAATTGCCGCCATTTGGACGCTGCTGCTGTACATCTTGAAAATAATGGTAATTTTCAGCCTCAATAATGGGTGGCTTAAGCATGATTATTTTCGAAGCCTGAATAGAGGACACATCACCGTTTCCATGATCAGTATAAGTCGCTGATAGGACATAAGTCCCCCATTTATCCTTTTCATGAAGATCCAAAGTAATAGATCCTTGAATCGGTAACGTTGAGACTTTAGTAGCCTTTTTTAATCCCACAATGTAGGAAGCCATCTGAGTAGCCTCATCAACAGATAACTTAGGATGAGCGGCCATGATGGAGTGTCCCCAATTACCGCTTCCTCCAGCGATAATTTTCATCGCTAAAAGTGCTGGCGACTTCGGATCCGACTTGTACCGATCAGAAATCTGATACAAACTAGGTCCAATTGACGCCGTTTCTTGAGCATGACAAGAGGCGCAATCACTCGCCTCAATTAATTTTTTTCCTTTCAGATTAAGCTGAGGATTTTGGAAAAATTCCTCGCCTAAAAGTGCCAAATCATAATCCCTTTCCAAATAACTAAAATTAACCTTTACTTCATTTGCTGAAATAGTCTGAGCAGCCACCTCACCATCTTCAGCGTCCACTACATTAAAATGATACTGATGAATTTCATTTCCAAAATAAAAAGATTGATTACCTGAATAGCTTAATTCAATTTGTGGGGGCGCATTACCGGCGATTACCCGAGTAATAGCTGACGCCGTATCACCTTGGCTATCGGTAACTAATAAGCGTACGGTATGAATACCAGGTTGCAGGAAAGTGAAATCTACTTCGGAGCCTTCAAAATGGACATCCATTGATGAAATCCATAGGAATTGAAGGGAATCACCATCGTAATCATAAGAATTTCCTGCAGAGAAATGGGTTGTAAAAGGCAACCCTCCTCGCAATGCGCCCGAAACAATCTTTGGCACCGGAATTCTATTTCCTTCATTGTACTCAATTTTAACAAGTCTTGCCTCTACATTATTGGCAAAGTAATTTGCCCCATATTCCAATAAATACATATTCCCATATTGATCAAATTCCATGTCAATAGGTTTTACAAAAGTCTCATCAGGTAAAAAAGACTCAATTTTAGTGGGATTCCAATCCGCATCAAAAGACACTACTTTGATCCAACTCCTAGCCCATTCATAGATGAAAAGTTTTCCATTAAAATAAGCTGGAAATCCCGTTTTATCTGCTTTATCAGGACGGTAATACATAGGCCCTCCCATCGCACTTCTAGAGCCTTTCCCTAGCATTGGCCAGACGTCCGATTCGCCATAAGGATACCAAATCATCGGCGTACGCGCAGGGGGCAAATTTTGCATTCCTGTATTGTTAGGAGAAGCATTAACAGGATGGAGAGGATCTTGCATAGGTCCCAATTCATTGGATGCAAAGTCCAGCATTGGGTAAGGCTTATTATCGGCAACAAAATAAGGCCACCCATAATAACCTGGTGTTTTAGCTTGGTTCCATTCATCATAACTTTGTGGTCCCAACTCACTGTCCTTTCCTGAATCAGGACCTACATCACCCCAATAAACATAGCCCGTTTTTTGATCTACTGTAAAGCGAAATGGATTACGACAGCCCATTGCATAAATTTCAGGCCTTCCGGAACTGCCATCGGCGGGAAATAAATTTCCTGCTGGAATAGTATACGAGCCATCTTCTGTAGGTTTAATACGCAATATTTTACCGCGCAAATCATCGGCGTTAGACGTTCCTTTTTGGGCATCAAATGGCGAACGACCAGGTCTTTGATCAAGCGGAGAGTAGCCATCCGATTCCTTGGAACTGGTATTATCTCCCGTACTCAAAAACAAATTCCCTCCAGGCCCAAAAACAATAGACCCACCTGAATGACAGCATGTCTCACGCTGCACTTCGACCTCCATTATTAACTTTTCGCTTTGTACCAAAAGGCTATCCTCATAAGCAAGCACAAATCTTGAAAGTTGTTGTCGCGGCTTGCCTCCGTAGGGAGAATAGTAAATGTAAACCCAGTTATTCACTTGATAATTGGGATCCACAGCTAGTCCCAGCATACCATCTTCGTAATTACCTTCCGTACTGATATCAAAGGTGTGCAACAGTTTGGTTTGGTTGGTCGCGGGATCAAACATTTTGAAATTTCCCTCCCGTTCAATGAAAAGAACTTTTCCGCTAGGTAATATTGCCAATTCCATAGGCTCGTTGACGTCGGCATCCAAAACAATTTTGGTAAATCTACTTCGATCGGGTGCTGGAATGGTCGAAAGATCACTCTTGTTTATTTTTTCACTTCCCAATGACTTATTCATCAAGACACCAAAATCTTCCATGTCACCTATAAAAGTGATGGTTCCGTGATCGTAATCATTGACCCCCAACGATTTAGCATCTGCCAACCACGGCCATTGATAGGTGTTAATTGGGATGTCCTTTATCAAAAGCCCACCGCCAGTTTGCACATAACGTTCAATATCTGTCTGCCAATCACTTTCTAGTTTGTTAGGATTCAACAACAACACGACCGACCGATATTTCCACAGTTCTGCTGACAAACGATCATTTGGGAAAGCTGTAGAATCTACCATCAATCCCATCGTTTCGGCTACTTTATAAACCTCCATTATTTCACCTGATATTTGGGCGCCCGGCTCATAAACTACGAGAATTGAAGGCTGTCGTGAAGGTTGACATGCCGTTAAAAACATTACTGCAACGACGATTACTGCACTAAAAGTAAAGGGGCGAGAATTATAAAAAAAAGACATATAAATAACGATTTGAAAGAGTGAATTTAAATAGCGATGAACTACCAATAGACAAATAATAATTCAACATTAGGGGCGTAAATCAACTTTATGAGCCATCATTCAAGGTAGTTGAATGCCAAACTTATAAATACAAATACTGTAGTAATCATCCCCTGGTTTTAACAAAGTTGACGGAAAATTTGGCTTGTTTGGACTGTCTGGAAAGTGTTGCGTTTCTAAACAAAAAGCACCTCTAAAGGGATATTTTTTTTCCTGCTTTCCCTCTACAGAACCATCTAAAAAATTACCACCATAAAATTGAATCCCAGGCTCGTTGGTATATACTTCCATAGTCCTTCCGGAAAGGGGCTCAAAAACTTTGGCGGCAAAATTGATCGTTGAATCTGAATGGTTCAATACAAAATTGTGATCATATCCCCGCCCTTTGTCCAACTGCTCATCGAGCTGATCCAAGCGATCGCCAATCTGGGTTAATTTTAAAAAATCAAAAGGTGTATTATTGACAGATCTTTGCTCGCCAGTCGTTATCAAAGCATCGTCCACAGGGGTAAAATAGTCTGCATTTATTTGTAAATAGTGATCATTGATCGTGCCAACGCCAGCACCTTTGAGATTAAAAAATGAATGATGAGTAAGATTGATCACCGTCGGCTGGTCAGTTGTCGCAAAATATGCTACCTTCAATGACTGATCATCGGTGAGTTGATACACAACCCTGACGGATAAATTTCCTGGATAACCCTCCTCCAGATGTTTCGAGAAATAATTCAATTGCAACGTACTTTCATCGATTAATTGAGCTTCCCATACCACCGATTCAAATCCTTTTACCCCTCCATGAAGATGATTAACTCCTGTATTTGCTGCTAGTACATAGTCCACTCCGTCAAGATTGAAAGTGGCCCTACCTATTCTGTTTCCATATCGGCCAATTAGAGAACCGAAATACTTTTCTTTAGAGGTTTGATATTGCCTTAGGTCATCGAAGCCCAATACAATATCATCCCTTCTACCTGATTTATCCGGCACATACAAAGTCACAACCCTGCCGCCATAATTGGTGATTTGGGCCTTCAGTCCATTAGCATTTTTCAAAGTAAATAATTTTACCACCTTATCCCCGACTACTTCATCAAATCCCTTTGAGTCTATTAATTTAATTTCCATTTGATCTTGTTGATGGCATGAATATAACCCACTGAAACAGCAAATCATTATAAATAAGAATCTTTCAGTTTTTAAAATCATAGACTAACTAAATTGGTTACATAAGAAGGATTCGAGATTTATACGTTCTGTGGGTTTTTCAAGCATTGATCTATCTTATTCAATCCACCCATTTTCCCTATAGATATCTATAAATTGTTGATCCAAAATGTCAGAATCTCCATACTTGACTCTTAAATCGAGCAATCTTCTTTTCAAATCTTCAACTATTTCTGCGTAAAGGGAATCATTAATGACATTCGTGACCTCTAGCATATCCTGCGTTCTATCGTATAATTCCCATTCATCTACATCATAGTAAAAATGAACCAACTTATATTCCTTCGTAACGATACCATAATGTCTTTTCACCATATGAACCGCCGGATATTCATAATAGTGATAATACACTGCATCACGGGTCCATGTGTTTTGTTCCTTTAACAAAGGAACTATACTTTCTCCTTGCATGTCTAAAGGGGCAGTTATTTCCGCAGCCTCAAGCATCGTTTGCGCAAAGTCCAAATTCTGAACCATTTCATCATTGCGACTTCCTGCTTGAACAACTCCAGGCCATTTGATCAGCAAAGGCATTTTAAAAGATTCATCATAAATAAATCTTTTATCAAACCAACCATGTTCCCCTAGATAAAATCCTTGATCCGAAGTATAAATGACAATGGTATTTTCAGCAAGGCCACTCTCTTCGAGATAGTCTAGAATTCTGCCCACATTATCATCGACTGAAGCAATAGTGCCTAAATAATCCTGCATATATCGCTGATATTTCCAGCGCATTTTTTCTTCCTCTGTCATTTGAGGCCACTGGGTCTTAAAAATTAAATTAATCGAATCTACTATCGGATCATGTAAGGCCTTTTGTTCCTTGTTTAGTCGATTATAAGACCCTGTAAAACCATCTACATTTCCCCAGTTGATAGGAGGTATTTCAGGCAGGACCTTCCCCATCTCAACCATTGTTTCTGGCCTAATTTTAGAATCATGACCATAGCGCATGTCATTCAATAAATTCATTTCAGCTTGTTTGGCAGCACTTCCGCGCGTTTGATAATCGTCAAAAAGAGTTGAAGGTTCAGTAAATGTCTTTTTGCTGTATTCTTTAAACTTTTCAGGACTTGGCCACCAGGGTCGATGGGGCGCTTTGTGCAAATACATGAGCATAAAAGGCTTTTCAACATCTCGTTTTTCCTCTAACCAATTAAGTGCCATATCCGTGATGATATCCGTCACGTATCCGATAATGGTCGTATCCCCGTTAGAAGTGATAAACTCGGGATTAAAGTAACTGCCCTGACCCGGTAAAATCATGAAATCATCTACACCTGTTGGGTTATTTCCAAAATGTAATTTTCCAAACATTGCGGTTTGGTATCCTGCCTGTTGAAAAAGCTGTGGAAAAGTAACATTTGTTGTATCAAAAGGCATTCTATTGTCTATTTTACCATTCACGTGCGTATGCTTACCTGTGAGAATGGTTGCACGGGATGGTGCACAAATGGAATTGGTCACGCACGCGTTGGTAAACAACATCCCCTCTTGGGCTATTCGATCAATATTGGGAGTTTCAATCAATTGGTCGCTATAAGCACTTATTGCTTGATAGGCATGATCATCCGACATGATAAATAAAATATTGGGTCTTTTTGGTTTACTGATTTCGCGCTCAGAGGGGCCACAACCTATTAAGATACCCATTATCAATAAGACGTTCAATCTATTACTTTTTGTCATTCCTTCTGGTTTAAAATTTCATAAGCCCTATGTAAGCTGAGCGACGGATACGCTAATAGCTACATTCATCAAAGATAAATGCTGCATAAAAGTCATTAGTTGGATGTTACATTCCTACTAAATCAAAACAAATAACAGTTAAAACTAATGAATTTCTATCTTGCAATCAAGGCAGGATGGGTGACGATAAGATCAATCTTTGTCAAAAGATTTTTTGAATAACCAAGAGCACTCATCATTATCAGTTCTCCTTTTAAGTAGCACTGCCGATTCAACTGTCAATAAGCAACACAAAATCATCGCTCATTTTGGCCCCACCGACATAAATACCATAAACTACCTAAAGCGCCAATCGAGGTGCTTATCATCAAAAAACAGTACAATTCAAGTGCCGAAAAATAAAAAATAAAAGCTTTTTAAATCGATTAAAGCTATTTTTCTAATTGATTTAAATATTTATAGTGTATTTTATTTGAAAATAAATAACTTTGTTGCCAATTAATAAAATAATCATGAGTAGAGGTACAGTAAAATTTTTCAATAATACCAAAGGATTTGGATTTATCACACCTGATGAAGGTGGAAAAGACGTGTTTGTTCATCAAACAGGTTTAACAGAAGAAATTCGTGAAGGCGATAAAGTAAGCTATGATGTGCAAGATGGCCAAAAAGGTCTGAATGCTGTAAACGTCAGAGTTGCTTAATAAGTCTTCTCAAAATACTTTGCGAGCCTGTCAATATTGACAGGCTTTTTTTTTGTGATCTACCCGATAGTTTATCCCAACTATCTCACAGCGAAGTGAACCACAACCGTTCCGCTATCATTTTTAGAACTATCTTATAGATTTTTCGGTTAATAGATTAATGAAATTAACCTTAAAATTTGCCGCAATATACAATGTCCTATGGGGCGTTTGGGTGGTATTAAAACCTGATCACTTTTTTAAATTGACGGGTATGGAACCACTCACCCATCCGATGGTTTGGCAAGGCATGGGTATGGTAATCGGCGTCTACGGATTAGGCTATTGGTTAGCATCGTACAATCCTATCAAACATTGGCCTATCGTGGCCGTCGGATTGTTGGGTAAAATATTTGGCCCCTTAGGGTTTATCATCAACTATGTTCAGGGAAGTATTCCTTTTGAATTTATCTATACCTTGATCACTAATGATTTTATTTGGTGGGTCCCTTTTTTTCTAATTTTAAAAGAGGTTCATTTAACGGGATGGAAACTCTAAACTACTGAAATCTTGAAAAAAATACTAAAATGGTCTTTCTCGCTTTTTTATATGGTGGCTGGTGTCAATCACTTTCTCAACCCCCAATTTTATTATGGACTGATCCCCAATTACCTACCTTTTCCCGAATGCATAAATTACCTTAGCGGAGTCGCTGAGTTGATTTTCGGATTTTTCGCCCTCTTTGCCAAAACAGAAAAAATAGGAGGCCTTGGGATATTGTTATTATTGATTTTGTTTATCCCTGCGCATGTCTATTTCATACAAATAGGTTCCTGTATAAACGGCGGACTTTGTGTGGCTCAATGGATTGGATGGGTCCGCTTAGTTGTCATTCATCCATTGCTATTAATTTGGGCTTGGCAAATCACTGGATTAAAACGCCTTTAAGCTATGTCACTAGCATTTTTAGAAACCCTTTTCAATGCTGGCTTATTCATCCTGACTTGGCTCGTACAATTGATCATATATCCTAGTTTTAGCTATTATCAGCCATCAGATCTTCGCCGATGGCATCAACAATACATGCCGCGCATGAGCTATGTAGTACTCCCGCTGATGCTAGGGCAATTGGCTCTAGTAGCCTTAACTTGCTACTTTTCACCTAACCTTTATTCGTCAATAGCACTCTTTATTATTTTGGTCTTATGGCTTATGACTTTCATTCTATTTGTTCCCATCCACAGGAAAATATCGAATCAACAGTCAACGCAACGACTCTTGAAGCAATTGGTTCAATTCAACTGGATACGCACCCTTTTGTGGACTTATTTATTTCTAGGAAGTCTCGTCAATTTGTTGTCGCATTCATATTAAATTGGCATAATTGTCAATGCTTAATATTAAAAGTAACGATGTTCTCCAAAATAAAGATAAAATGGTCTCGTCAAAGATGTCACATGCTATAGCGCTCACTTCACTTACCATACTTCTGAGCTTATACTATGGAACTAGTGTTGGTTTTTTTGGGCTGCATCCCATAGGTACGACTAGTATAAGTACTACGCCGCTCATTGTGCCTGAGGGATTTGCCTTTTCGATTTGGGGAGTTATTTATACAGGCTTGATCCTATTTCCTATTTATCAAATAATCCGCGTAAAAAATATGAATGAATGGATTCAGGTAAGGTTATGGTATGCTCTTAATGTTTTATTGAATGGCCTTTGGCTAGTATGTGCCTCATATGATTGGCTATGGACCACTGTAGCTATTATCTTTTTAATGCTCTTTTCTTTGATTAAAATAAACATCTTACTAGTTCAGATTAAAAAGGCTAGAATCTCAATCAATTATTGGATGGAATCTCTTGTGTTCAGTGTGTATTTTGGCTGGATTACCTTAGCTGCTGTTCTTAATATTGCTGCAGCACTGAGTTATCATCGATGGGATGGAATGGGCCTACAAGACGTAACCTGGTCGTATCTCATCCTTACCGTCGCATCAACTATTGTCTTTGCACTCTTTAGATATTATCGAGACAATGCCTTTGCCTTGGTGAGTGTCTGGGCTTTTTTCTGGCTGATGATTAGGCATTGGAGCACAATGCCTTTATTGGCTTATTTTTCTGGGGGGATTATGGGTTTCTTTGCGCTCTTGGTTTTTTTAAATTTCGCTAAAGAAATTAAAAATAGAGGCAAGGTATCTTATTGATAAAAATGTTCTTTATAGACGTAATCTATTGAAAAGATACTACTTATGAGGCAACCGCTGTTGGCCTTCCCAAAGCAAATAGCATGTTTCTATGGCCGATCAGTGCTTTTCCAAAAGTTCCGAAATTATGATATGGAAAACCGAATTCTTTGGCTGTCTTCTCTACAATAGGTGCCAGTTTATGGTAATGTACGTGGCAAATGTTTGGAAATAAATGATGTTCAATTTGATAATTAAGTCCACCTACAAACCACGAAAAAATAGAGTTATTACCTGCGAAATTACAGGTAGTTCTAAGCTGATGAACCATCCAGTTTTCCTCAATTAAATTCTCTGCAGCAATTGGGTAATCGTTAACTTCCATCACATGTGCTGGTTGAAAAACGATTCCAAGAAATACTCCTGCTACATAATGCATTAATAAAAAACCCAACAAAACTTGCACAAAGCTAAACGGCGTGAGAAGTACGGGCAACACAATGATATAGCCATAATAAATCAGCTTTGTGAAAATCAACCAACTCCATGCCTTCGTCAAAGGAACATGCTTAGCTAAAATCCCGGTCTTTTGATACCCAACAAACTGGGCGAAATCCTTAAATAAAATCCAAGAAAGGGTCATAAAACCATAAAGCACCCAAGCATAGATGTATTGAAATTTATGAAATGACTTCAATATGGCATGTGGCGTAAATCGTAAAATAAATCGAGGACGAATATCCTCATCATGTGTGTCTATATTAGTGTAGGAATGATGAAAGACATTATGCTGAATTTTCCAATTGGTAGCATTTGCCCCTATTATGTTCAAGCTATAGCCTAATATTTTATTGATTAAGGGATTTTTTGAATACGCTCCGTGATTGGCATCATGCTGAACAGAAAATCCTATTCCTGCCACCCCAAACCCTATGATGAAATAAAGAGCCATTAAAATCCACCCATTGTCTATGACATAAATAAATGAATATGGAATAATCAAAATCGCAAACATAACGATCGTCTTTATGAACATGACAGAATTTGCATGCCTAGATTGACCCGTTTTCTTAAAATATTGACTTACTCTAATATTTAGAATCTGAGAAAAATCCTTATGGATAGAATTTTGAAATTTTATCGTTGATTCTGAAGATTTATATTCCGCCATAATATGTGATTTTAAAACAAAGCCGCGCTATCTAGTAACTTAAAAATAAGAATATAAAGATAGGCAAAAATATCTATGCATCCTTCTGAATTGATATTATGCATAAAAAACAAGTAAATAAATCTTGACTTATCGCTACTCAGATGACATGATGGTGAAGATACGAGCGCTTGATCGGTCTATCGATAGGCCCCACTAAAGGGGGTTAATCTCACCGTTCAACCCAATTTTAAATCGGGAGTACTTTGATTTTTTTTCCTTAATCAATAGCAGCATTTCTGTTCCTGCTTTGGTGACATTTGTCGCGATCAACTTGCCATCATATGATTGTTGTATTGCAGAAACGATCGTATGGCCCACTACATGCAAGGAAGTATTGAGATGCTTCATCGTCCAAGTCAGATAAGCGTCCAAAGTGTCTGATTGAACATAGCCCCTAAACCATAACGGCCCATGTGAATTATATAAATAATCAAGTTGTTCCAGCTGCCGGTCTTTTGAGTATTGTACAGAATCAAAGGGTTCATCCATTAGGTGGGTAAATAAATCTTCTTGAAGATAATTATATACCGCATTATTTACCTCAGCTAAAGATTCCCCAGTAATCATCCCTCCATGACAAAAGAGTACTTTGTCGATTTTGAGTAACGCTGGTTTGCTAGCAAGCCACTTTCCTAAATATGTTTGCTGTGGATCAAACAACTGATTATAAGTGACTTGATGCGTGACGGCAATTTGCTTTTCTTTGGCCGTCACGTAGCGTAGGTCATTAGACATGACCATAACTTCGTGATTACCTAGCACCAAATGAACACTACCTCCATTTTCGGATGCTGATTGTTCCAATTCATAGATGAACCACGCCAGCCGTAAAGCGTCATTCCCCCGATCCAATATATCTCCTAGAAAAACCAAATGCGCACTCCCTCCAATCCATTGAGTCTCTTGGTTTATTAACCTGGCACTTTGAAGAATCTGAAGCACTTCTTCAAAATTTCCATGGGTATCACCTAAAACATACAAAGAATCAACATTCTTGAAATCATATAAATCTCTTTCAATATCTGGATCCAATCTTATTTGTTCCATCTCTGAGGAAGCACCTCCAAAAGTAATCGTTAATGGCTCATTTGAAACAGGTATCGTGACACTATGCACTATAGATTGGGGCGTCACGAGAGATTTGTAAAGCCCCCCCTTATCCTCATAGGAAAACCGACCCTCCTCTGAGACCGATGTAATCCATTTGATCTTATATTGTTGACCCAATCTACTTACAAACAATCCATATTTACCTTCTAAATGATAGCGCTGCACAGGTGTGCTAGCGCTACCTAGCTCACTAAATAAAAAAGAGCGAAGGATAAGTGCGTAAAAGAGAAGCAAAATGAATTCTTTATTTTAATAAACATGAACATGACTCGCTCGACAAACCTCTAGTATTTGTTTTCTTGCCTTTTTTGGATCATTTATAATTTCATAAAAATCATCATAATACTTTAAAGTAGATTTCTTAAACTTATCATCCACGTTGCTCGCGTTTTGATACAACGCATAGATTTCTTCCTTTTTATCATTATAAATTTGAAAAGTTTCCTCATAAACACCTGGCTGCCTACATAGGCCCCTAAAGAGACGTTGTCTGACACTCGTGATTTGTAAGGACTCTGCAGGTTGCGCATAAGTAGTCATAATAGCTCCAGCATAATCGAAATCGTAGGGAACAGGTATAGGTGAAGAAGTCGTAGAATCATTTGAAATGAGTTTGACATTATGTTTGGCACTTATTCCCCAATCTGTATTACCAATCATAAATTCAAAAACCGTCATCAAATCTAAAGCATCTCTCTGACATAAATCTTGGTTTCTGACAGTACCGGGACTTACCACCTTACCCTGACGATGGGCAAGGATGTCATCTTCTTCGATTAAAAAAGCATATTTAGTAAATGGGTCCATTTCTCCTTCGGTATCAACATAATTGATTCTGAGTAGCCTCACCCTAAAACTGTTGTCTGTTAATATATTGAAATGCTTATAGGTCAAATATTCCTGAACTACATAATCATCAAATCCCCTATTGTATTGGCAATGCGCTACCAATTTGAGCTTATCCTGCCCTGCAAAAACGTTATCGTAATTGTCCTTTTTCTTAAAATTAATTTGTAACGGCGGAAATTTACAAACCTCAGGATTGGCACGCGTCTTTCCTCTTGTTTGCAACATGACATTTATTTCAATATCTTCTCCATTTTGACCTTTAAGAACAATAATCCCAGGATGTTCTTCCCTATCTTCTATATCCTTGGTAACTTTTTCGACATCCATCTTCAATGTTAATTCTAGCATCGCTGTATCTAGAAATAATGAAGATTCGACTGCTCGATTCATACGGCCTTGTGCTGATGTCGTCATGACAGAGACGACGAATAGCCCAATCAACATATATCTTGAATAAAAAATTGATTTTTTCATACACTGCTATAATTAAAAATGGTTTAAAATAAGACGTTCATAAGGGTATCTGTTATTTATCTAACATCCGCTCAATGTCAGCCAAATTGATGGCAATGTCATCAGCTCCGTACTGATCAAATGGATTCTCCAATTGTTCTTGAATGTTGTCTAAACTCACCAAAATAATAGTATAAATAGTGGGAATTAAATAATTAAAATTGGTAGCTGGACCGTAAAATTTAGAAGCCAAAAGAGCAAATGACGGCGCATATAAAATGGGAAACGCCAATAAAAAAAATTTACCATAGGCCCTCAATCCAATAGGCGTCCGATAGTAAAAAATAGTTCTCATCTCCTCAAAAGCAATAGTAAATTTCGTGAGAAATACCACCATTCTTGAGACCGATCTTCCATGCAATCCATAAGTAACTAATGTTTTTGACGCCACGCTTAACTCCTTTATCCCATCATAGACAGCTGTTTCTAAGTCCCTTGAATGTTTTTGATCACTTTCTAGGAATAGTTTTAATGCTTTAAATAGAACTAAGATCTTCGCTTTTATATCCGCGGTTACGGCGGGATCAGCCTCTTTGGGGTGATCCGCAGCCATTCTATAGAATCCCAACAAAAACCCTCTGCACTCACCTAAGTTAATGAGTCCTCTTTCTCGTCTAGCATATGCGGAATTTATAGCAAATACTACAGGGAAAATAATTGCGATACTGACTAGCGCAATGGGTAAGTCTGCATGTATTTGATACTTAATACAAACCCAAGTAGCTAAAATGGATAAAAATGTAACGAAAATAGTTTTGAAATTAGTTATATAATAAATATCTCTTAATATTTTCATGGTTATCTAAAGCTTGCGCTGCCTGGTTAAGTATCCTCAATTTACGAAAAAAATAATTTAACTAAAATTTCACTTTCTATTCATTACAGAAAATTAGCATAAAAAATAAAATTCAAGGGAGATTTAAAGGCAATTTAATGAGGGGGGAATAAAATACAAATAATGCAGACTACCTTTTATTAAGACTAAAGACCTTAATTATCCCTATTTGATACTATTTTATGTCCACTCAAACAGTCAAAATTTCAACTCTGTCTTTAGCCCATCTCGATGCCTTTGAGAATAATAAATTACCTTTGACTTACATTAATAGATTGCCATTATGACCCCTGTTTTAAGCATCAAACCACTTGCATTTCCATGGGAAACGAAAGATCCTTTTCTTTTTTGCGCATTTCATGAAGATATTTATCCTCCAGGAAATGACCAACTAGGACCTGAACCGTCATGGTTACAAGGGCGAACATTGGGTCAAGACTTTGAAATTAAAGATGGCTTCAGAATGTACCATGGCACCAAGGTTCCTGGATTTCCGTCTCATCCGCATCGAGGATTTGAAACGGTAACCATTGCTCAAAAAGGATTGGTAGACCATTCGGATTCACTAGGTGCTGCCGGTCGTTTTGGAAATGGAGATGTTCAATGGATGACTGCTGGACGTGGGGTACAACACTGTGAAATGTTTCCACTCTTAAATAAAGAAGGAACTAATCCATTATTAATGTTTCAAATTTGGTTGAATTTACCGCGCGAAAAGAAGTTAACAACCCCTCACTTTGCTATGCTCTGGAATGAGCAAATACCAAAACATCATCACCAAGACACAAAGGGTAATCAAACAGAGATAACTGTAATTGCCGGTATCTTGGATGGAACCATTGGGCTGCCCCCTGCGCCTGACTCTTGGGCTAGCAACCCAGCCAATGAGGTATGTATTTGGACCATAAAAATGGATCCAGAAGCGGAATGGGTTCTTCCTGCAGCAGGGAGTGACCTCAATAGATCCTTGTATTGCTATAAGGGCACATCCTTTCATATTGCAGATACGGGAATATCAAATGACCATGTCGTAACCCTTTTGAGTAATGAGCGTGTCAAGATCACCAACGGACAGACCGAGAGCCATTTTTTGTTCCTTCAAGGTAAACCCATTAACGAACCTGTGGCCCAATACGGTCCTTTTGTAATGAACAATGACGCCGAAATTCAGCAAACGATTAGGGAATATCAGCAAACTCAATTTGGTGGATGGCCATGGCCAAAAACGGACCATACACATGGGGCTAACGACGGTCGATTTGCCAAATATGCAGACGGTCGTATTGAAAAAAAATAATCCTAAAAGACTCCTTAGAACACTTTTTTATACCTTTATGATTAGAAAAAAAATAATATAACAATGAAATTACTTGGAATTATTGTCGCCATGTCACTATGTTTTGCAGTGAATGCACAAAACCCTATAGGCGCCTGGGAAGCAAAACAAAATGATATTAGGGCCATTTGGATTCTTACGGAATCAAATTTAACTATTGCTTATTTTAAAACCGATCCTGCAACCTTTTTATGGACCGCTGGTGGCGATTGGTCCCGGATAGGGATCAAATAATTATTAATTGGGAATTTGATACTCAAAATCCAGAAAATGTAGGCACACAAACAAGAACAATTATTCAAATAGAGGAAGAAAAAATAATATGGGAAAATCGCCAATGGCACCGTGTAGACAACGGCACGCCTGGCTTGCTCACTAGCGCATGGTTAATCACTGGGCGTAAAAGGAATGGTGACGCCATTACCTACTCAAAGCCTAGTGTACGTAGGACTATGAAGATTTTATCAGGAACTCATTTTCAATGGATTGCCTATAATACAGAAACCAAAGAATTTTTTGGGACAGGGGGCGGCACTTACACTACTGAAGAAGGGGTTTATACGGAAAATATTGAATTCTTCTCAAGAGACAATAATAGGGTGAAAGACAGCTTAAAATTTAACTACGAGGTATTAGAAGGCAACTGGCATCATAGTGGTAAAAGCAGTAAGGGTGACCCCATCTATGAGATTTGGTCCAAAAGATCAGCTATTGATTTGTAAGTAATCTAGTGACTTTAAAAAAAGATAAATAAATCTGAACGTTTCTATATCTGAACGTTTCTATATTCGCCTTCATGGAATCAATCCTTTCGTTAGATGGTATTATCGCCCTTTTGACATTGACTTTGATGGAAATTATCTTGGGAATTGATAATATCATTTTCATATCAATCATCACAGGGAAACTTCCACAACATCTGCAAGCCAAGGCCAGAACTTCAGGGCTTTTACTTGCCTTAATTTTCCGAATCCTATTGCTCTTAACGATCAAATGGATCATAGGTCTTACAACACCTATCATGACGCTTCCATGGACAAATAATCATTCTTTTGAACTAAGTATAAAGGATTTAATTTTATTCGCTGGCGGACTTTTTTTAATCGCCAAAAGCATTCATGAAATGCATGTTAAACTTGAAGGAACCGAAGAATCTCCTCATGCATCCACCCAACATCATAGTTTATATGCGGTATTAGGCCAAATCATCGTGATTGACTTGATCTTTTCCTTTGATTCCATTTTGACGGCTGTAGGATTATCCAATGAACTACTCATCATGATCCTTGCGGTCATTATTTCTATGTTGGTCATGCTTAGTTTCTCTGGCAGAATTAGCGCTTTTATAAATACTAGACCCACGATTCAAATTTTGGCGTTGACCTTCCTAGTTTTAATTGGATTTATGTTATTGATAGAAAGTCTCCATCAGCATATGGACAAAGGATATATTTATTTTGCCATGGGATTTGGCCTTCTGGTCGAATTAATCAATAGCCGACTTCGGGAAAAATCACATTCACCAATAAAATTAAAATCGCATAAGATCATCACAGATAATGAAAATAGTAGCTCATAAATTTTGCTTAACAATTCATTATGACTACTGAAATTTGATGGATTTTATTAGTCAAAATTTAGCATGTAATTATTACGTACCGCTTTGGCATTAGTTAACACATGAAGAAGTTTATAGTTATTATTATTTCGTTGGCATTCGTTTCTTACTTCTCTTTGGGTTGGTATTTTTCTTCCTTGATCGTAATCCCACGCAGATCACAACCAGACCCTCAGAAAATCAACGCTTTTGGTCGTTCAGAACCGATTGAAATTATTTCAGAGGACCATCTCAAGATCAAAGGATCCTATTTCAAAAATCCAAATGACAGTGCCTCATGCGGCGTTGTCATTTCGCATGGTTGGAGTGGAAACAGAGTAGGAGGATTGGTGTATGCCCCCTATTTCTGGAAAAAAGGTTGTGATTTGGTGATTTATGATCACCGAGCACATGGAGAAAGTGAGGGAATTGCAGGTACTTGGACCGTTATGGAACGAAAAGACCACAAAGCATTTTCAAACTTATTGATGAGAAAATCAGCATTGGTTGCTTCTCAAATTGGTTGGATCGGTGAATCCTGGGGTGGCGCTACTGTATTGGCCGCCGCAGCCGATAATCCGGAAATTGGTTTCGTAATTGCCGATTCCCCCTTCAAAGGCCTGATATCCGCCGTATCCGAAAGAGGATTTAAAATTTACGGAAACTTCCTCATTCCTTTTTTTTCCATTAGTTATTTTTTCGTGGAAATGAGATCGAATATAAAGCTACAAGAAACTGACATTGAACTACTTGCGTCACAGATACAAATACCTACCTTATTGATTCATTCTCAATCTGATCAAGAAACAGGCTCTTGGCAATCAGTGGATATTGCAAAGCAATTAAACCCAGCCCTAGCTATTTTTCACCACAACAACTGGGGATCTGCACATTGCAAGGATATTCGCGATTTTCCATTGAAATATGAAGCCTTAATAGAAGATTTCATAACGCAAAAAGTAGCTAATTGGCCCAATCTCTAAAAATTTTCCTCGGACGCTAATTGGGCGATTTGGTCATCCTTGAGCAGTAGGTTCCTAACCACAAAATCATAGGTTGGCCTTATCCTAGAGAACCAAAAAAGTACACCCAAATAAGCACAAACGAATAGATAATGTCGGGTAAAAAAAAGACCAACTATGGCGTTCAGGCCAATCAGCTCCATTATCAAATATTGCCGCAAAAAAATACGGTAAAACAAACCTAATTTTCTTCCAATACCGTCGTCATTAGGAATGTTAATCATCTCTCGGTTACTTGATTTGACTACCCATATCAATAGAATACTCATCAAAAGTATCACCGCTAGGACTATGAAAGGGAGCAAGTCATCTGTGATCGCCGAAACAAACTTGCTATTTGATTGCATTTCCAGTAATAACCAGCCAAAGGGCACCAATGATGCGGCAATAATACCATTAAAAGCAAGGTTTATTTTTCGGTAAAAGTCCGTCCAATTGTTAAATTTTTTTTTCATCTCTAACCTTAAATGGTCCTCATGTTAGTCAAAGGTAACAATCAAAAAAGAACCTAGTCCATCTCTATTTTCACAACACTCGAAAGGGCCTTTCCGACACAAAGCAAGACATAACCCTCAGCAATTTCGTCGTCAGACAATCCTTGGGCATCTTCAATAGATACTTGACCTTCTGTCACCTTTCCACGGCACGCAGTGCAAAATCCACTCTTACAAGAATATGGCATGTCAATATCCGACATTAGGGCCTGTTCCAAAATGGGTTTTTGACTATCCGCTTTAAGCTCATGAGTAGTGCCCTCCAATAAAATAGATACGCTCACCTTCTCCGAAACAATGTCTGTGCTAGCGGTTTGTTTGGCGGAAAAACTTTCAATACTGATCTGACTTTTTGGGACTTTGGATATTTCCAAGGTAGTTTGAACCACCTCCATCATCGGTTTAGGTCCGCAAATAAAGTACTCGGCTTTATCGCTCACCGCCAGCCCTTTAAGTATAAAGGTCAACATATCAACTGTCGGGCGTCCGATATGATCCGCATGAGAATCAGGATCCTCTTCCAAGATATTGATCCAATTAAAATTGTGATACTGATCCTTCAAAAGATTAAGGTCATCTTTAAAGATCACATGATCCATAGACTTATTACCGTATATCAGGATAATTTGACTTTTGGATTCAATATGAAGCAACGATTTAATAAGAGAATAAAGTGGCGTAATACCTGATCCACCTCCAATCAATACAATCTGCCGACTATTTTCGGCAGAAAAATCGGTGGTAAATATCCCCATAGGTTCCATGATTCTGATCATTTGCCCTTCTTTGTAACGATCATTGATGTGATTGGACATTTGTCCTTTTTCAACTCTTTTGACCGTGATCGCGGGATATTTATCTAAATAAGGCGAAGAACACAAAGAATAGGCACGACGCAATTTAACACCCTTGACCTCATCAATGATGGTAAGAAATTGACCTGGCCGATAGTTGACCTCATTTTCAAGTGGATCAAAAACAACATTTACAGCATCCGATGCTACTTTTATAATCTCTTTTATCCGAACCTTCAAGTATTTCTCTTCCGTCTTTTTATTTTCTTTCTTTCTAAATAAACTAAACACCATTGTACTTTCTCTATTAAGTTGCAAAGGTAATTCTAGAGTTTGGTGGTTACAAATGAATGGGATTCCGTATTTTTGTATTTTACAAATATTAGAAATGAATAAACATCATTCTTTAAAGGCCATATCTCCCATTGATGGGCGATATAATAGTAAAGTTGAAGTCCTAAGCAACTATTTTTCAGAATTTGCCTTGATCAAATACAGGGTCAAAGTTGAAATTGAATATTTCATCAGACTTTGCCAATTGCCATTGCCGCAACTTAAAGGAATTGATCAAAGGCAATTTGAGGCCTTAAGAAGTATTTACCTTAATTTCAACGAAACAGAAGCCCTTAAAATCAAAGAAATTGAGAACCAAACCAATCATGATGTCAAAGCGGTTGAATACTTCATCAAAGACCATTTCGACACACTAGGGCTAGGCAGCTACAAAGAATTCATCCATTTTGGCTTAACCTCTCAAGACATTAATAATACTGCCATACCTCTGTCTATAAAAGAAGCGCTAAATGAGGTCTTACTTCCTTTGATAGATAACTTTCTTGAATTATTGAGAGAGGCTGCATCAGAATGGAAGGACATCCCCATGCTCGCAAAAACCCATGGTCAACCTGCATCCCCTACTCGACTTGGTAAAGAATTTGAAGTTTATATAAGCCGACTTCAGGCCCAAATAGCGCTACTACTTGCCATCCCCCATGCCGCCAAGTTTGGGGGTGCCACAGGAAATTTCAACGCGCATCACGTGGCTTATCCATCCATCGATTGGCACGCTTTTGCAAATCAGTTTGTAGATGAGATTTTGGGACTTAAACGAAGCTACCCCACCACTCAAATAGAACATTATGACCATTTAGCTGCGCTTTTTGACGGACTCAAACGAATCAACACCATATTGATTGACCTTAGTCGAGACGTTTGGACTTATGTCTCAATGGGTTATTTTAAACAGAAAATATCGAAAAATGAGGTAGGCTCATCCGCCATGCCTCACAAGATCAATCCTATTGACTTTGAAAATGCAGAAGGTAATTTGGGATTTGCAAATGCGATTTACGAGCACTTATCAGCAAAACTACCCATTTCGAGACTTCAACGAGATTTAACCGATTCTACAGTATTGAGAAATGTAGGAGTACCATTCGCTCATTCCATGATTTCATACCATTCACTTATTAAAGGATGGAAGAAACTTGAATGCAATTATCGAGTCATCTCCGATGACTTGGAGCAAAACTGGGCGGTGGTTGCTGAGGCAATTCAGACAGTTTTGAGACGAACTGGCTATCCAGCACCTTATGAGGCATTGAAGGAACTCACAAGGAAAAATGAAGCTATTACATCGTCAGTGATCCGATCATTTATAGAAGGGCTAGAGGTCACTGAATCTATTAAGGAAGAGTTACGGACGATCAGCCCATTCAATTATACGGGGATTTAAGCGGCAGGGCTACTTGCAAGTAGATATAAAACTGCCATTCTGATGGCAACTCCATTTTCAACTTGATCCAAAATCATGGCATATTTTGAGTCGGCAACCTGTGAGGTAATCTCAATGCCTCGATTAATTGGTCCTGGGTGGAGAATCGTAATCTCTTTGTCCAGCGAATTTAAAAGTTCCATATTGACTCCATAATAAAGTGCGTATTCTCTTAATGAAGGAAAGTAGGACATTTTTTGGCGTTCGAGTTGAATCCGCAGAATATTAGCCACATCACACCAATTAAGTGCTTTTCTTAAATCTAGTTCCACTTTTACGCCCAACTTCTCAATATGTTTGGGCAGTAAGGTTGCTGGGCCACAAACCATGACTTCTGCACCCAATTTTTGCAACGCAAAAATATTGGAAAGCGCCACTCTAGAATGCAAAATGTCACCAACAATTACTACTTTCTTACCTGCAACGGATCCCAAACGCTCTCTAATTGAATAGGTATCTAGTAGAGCTTGTGTCGGATGTTCGTGTGTGCCATCTCCTGCATTAATGATATTGGCTTTAATATGTTTGGCAAGGAAATGAGAAGCACCTGGACTTGAGTGGCGCATGACCACCATGTCAACTTTCATCGCTAAGATATTGTTGACAGTATCCAATAGGGTTTCGCCTTTTTTTACAGAGCTACTTGATGAGCTGAAATTGATTACATCTGCGCTAAGTCTCTTTTCAGCCAACTCGAATGAGAGTCGAGTTCTTGTGGAATTTTCAAAAAATATGTTTGCAATAGTGACATCTCTTAACGAAGGCACCTTCTTGATGGGCCTATTGAGCACATCTTTAAAATTATCGGTAGTTTCAAAAATCAATTGAATTTCCTCTTCGGACAATTCTTTAATTCCTAATAGGTGGCTTTTATTCAATTGATTCATGCTTCTTCCGTGTTCATTAACCATATGGAATCATCCCCATCCTGCTCTTTTAGGCTCACATTTATATGTTGTGAAGCCAATGTATTGACTTCCCTACCTACATAATTGGCCGATATTGGAAGCTGTCTGGAGTAAAGTCTGTCTATCAACACGAGAAGCTCAACTTTATTGGGTCTCCCAAATGAAATCATTGCATCTAGCGCTGCCCGAACTGATCTTCCAGTGAATAAAACATCATCAACCAAAATCACCTCCTTATTTTCAATTAAAAAGGGTACGCGCGTTTCACTTGCCTTTTTTGGCAAGTCTCTACGTCTAAAATCATCTCGATGGAAGGTAGTATCTAAATAGCCTACTTGCACTTGATGTCCCTCAAGTTCTGCAATGACTTTTTGAATTCTTGAGGCAAGGAAAATACCCCTGGGCTGTAATCCTAAGATGACCGAAGAAGAAAAATTATCGTGGTTTTCAATAAGTTGCTGACACAACCTTTGGATTGTAATTTGAAGAAGTTGGCTATCTAAGAGCAGTCGCTTTTGCATTAGAAATTAAGCAAATATAAGGGAATCTAATTATTTAAAAGCGTCATTGTGGTCAAACCCTATTTTATTTATATAAAAAACTTTTCTAAACACATTTTCAGTCCCCTTAGAGGATATGATTTCTTGTTCTCCGTAAGCAAACAAGTAGTCCTCATACCATTTCTCTAGCCGCTCTAAAATAGGATCCTTCAATGGCCAATTGTCGTCCTCCTTCCCTAACATAATAGGCGTAAATGCATTGCTTTCTAGCACGTTTGCTCCGCTAATGACTTTTGATCGGATTAGGTTTTTTTCTAGGTATAATAATTCGATGCAATCCCCTTTGACATTCACCACCACTTTTTCTGTTGGAAAATCGCTAACCACATCCGACATAGGGAAACTATGATCCCATAAAATGGTCCCAGCGGTATCTAAGGCCACAATAATTGTATGAGTATAAACATGTTCTAAATTACTAAATACTTGAGCCCTCCTAAGGTTACTTAAACTAAAGTCAGTGTGATTTGGATGACGTGTATAATAGGCCTCTCCAATCAATAGTAATTGACTGTCATTTGCCATAAGGTCATGAATGATCAATTTATAACTATAAGAACTGTTTTTTCCTTCAGCTGATCTAGCATCGATGCGTTTTCTTAAACGCTGTTCTCTTCTTAATCCTCTGTACTCAAAAAAAAATTCTAGACTTGCATAGTCAAAATACTTAATGAAGGTTTGTTTTCCTATATCAAATCTTGAAAGGTATAACCCGCGACTAGATTCTTTACTTTTCAGAGAATACGTACCTGCCATATACTGCACCTCGCTTGAAAAATCAAGGGTAGTACCCTCAATCAAATTTATTTTTTCACCCGGATCAATTACCTTTCGATCAATCAACTCATTTTTCAAAGAATAGGTGTTTATTGCAATCGTCTGCTGTTTTTCTATGAATAATTCAGACAGAATAACAGAAAAATAGGTATTATCATTATTCAGGATAATATCCTCAATGTTATTCCTTAAATCATAAATACCTGAAACAACCACAGGAATGCGATTTTGAAGATTATAATTAATTACCACAGGTCGTTCATTAGCGGTTCCCCCTAAAATCACAAAATCATCTATTGCCTCAAAATGCGATAATTTTATCGGAAAAACAGTCGAAATATTAAATGCTTCATGGTGACCGTTGTACGCCTCAATTTTAAAAACCAAGAGCTCCTCTTCTTTGTACTGTGTACGTGAAAAAAGTAAAAAAAAATGGCCATTTGCAAAATCCCAACCCAAGAGCACACTTCCTGAAGGTACCATCACTGATTTTTCCCAAGAGACATTTAGCTCCGAATCAAGCAATTGCATTTTCCATGCGATTTTTCCATCAGATACCTTATTGAGCTGCTTGTTAATTATCAAAAGGCCCTCCTCGAATCCATTAATGATATGAAAATGATCAGAATTCTCATTAACCTCAAACTCAATCCGCTCTGATTGAACCACATAAGCACTAGGATTTTGGATGGGTATTTTCTGTGCTGATGAAGAAAGGTTAACGGCGATGAAGCATCCAAAAAAGATCCATCTCATAGACTAAAAAGGAGTACTATTTCAAATTTCACTCATTCCAATAATAATATCAAAGGCCTCTTGGGAAACCGGCTGAACGGATAATCGAGAATTTTTTACCAAAACCATTTCAGACAACCGGTCATCTTCTTTGATCATCGCCAAGGTTACTGAATTTTTAAGTTTTTGTATTGGCACCAAATCGACCACTACCCAAGCATCATTTGTACTCGTAGGATCTGGATAAAACTCTCTGACAACTACGGCAAGTCCTACTACGGCTTTTTCATTAACGCTATGGTAAAATAATGCCAAATCACCTGCCAACATTGTCTTCAAATTATTTCTCGCTTGATAATTTCTTACACCATCCCAGTGATCACGACCGAGCTTAACAAAATCATCCCATGAATAGGTGTTAGGTTCAGATTTAATTAACCAATGATTCATAACTTATTAAATTTTTATTTTTATTCGTAAGTATACGCTATAAAACCTTAAAATCATCAAACTGGTTCTCTTAATGCCTATATTTGAAATTTGTAACTCGATATATGAAAATATTAGTGCTGAGATTTTCTTCTATAGGGGATATTGTCCTGACTACTCCTGTTCTGCGGATACTCAAAACGCAACTTGATGATGTCAAACTACATTTTGCTACAAAAGAAAAATTTGCAAATATTCTAGCATCAAATCCTTATTTGGATCAGATTCACAGATTAGGCACCAGCGAGGCAGAACTCATTCAAGAACTTAAAATTGAAAAATTTGATCTAATAATTGATCTACATAACAACTTACGCACTTGGCTTATTCAAAAAAAACTTGGTGTAAAAACTTATCGATTCGATAAACTGAATATAAAGAAATGGCTTTTTACCAATTTCAAGATTGATCTTCTGCCAAATATTCATATAGTAGACCGTTATTTGGCTTCGATCGCTCCATTAGGAGTAAAAGGTGACGCACTTGGATTAGATTTTTTTATCCCAGAACATGACGAAGTCCAAAATAATTGGCTCCCCGAAACACATCAAAATGGGTATATCGCACTTGTCATTGGCGCCACCTACCACACCAAAAGACTCCCGCTAAAAAGATTGATAGAATTGTGCGACCGAATCAACCAACCCATCATACTACTGGGTGGTCCTGAAGACAGCGGCTTAGGCGAGCAAATTCAAGATTTTTTTATGGAAAAATCTACTCAAAATTTAAGCGAAGATGATATTGAATTCAAATTAGGTAAAAAAGCCCTCATCTTCAATGCTTGCGGTAAATTCAACCTCAACCAATCTGCCTCATTAATTAAAAAAGCACGTTATGTTTTTACACATGACACCGGTCTCATGCACATAGCCGCTGCCTTTAAAAAACATATTTATTCCATTTGGGGCAATACCACGCCGAAATTCGGAATGTATCCCTACAGAACTTCTTTTGTCGTATTTGAAAATAATCAACTCCAGTGTCGCCCTTGTTCAAAAATAGGCTTTGAAAAATGTCCAAAAAATCATTTCAAATGCATGAATGACCTAGTATTTGATTTTTATCTTCCCAATAACTGATTTAAGTAATGAAAACACTCTACCTCGTTCGACACGCCAAATCTTCATGGAATTTCAACGAACTGAACGATCACGATCGACCTTTGTCAAACAGGGGTCGCAGAGATGTGCGCAAAATGGCCATGGTTCTTTGTAAGAATGTAAAAGCGCCTGAACAAATAATGAGCAGCACGGCAAGCCGCGCCTTTTATACCGCCTTGTTTATGGCCGACCATTGGGGATTATCTGAAAGTCAAATCGATTTGCACCGCACTCTTTTTCATGCGGACCCATTGGAAATACTAACCCTTTTGAGAAAATTCGCAACGTATGAGGTCGTTGCTGTTTTTGGACACAATCCTGGATTCACTGATTTGGCCAATTTATTTTCCAACCATTACATAGAAAATTTGCCTACCTGCTCAGCCATCGGATTTAATATCAATATCAAGCATTGGTCAGCATTAACAACTCAAAAGGCAGAACCGCTTTTTTACTATACGCCTAAAAATAGCTAATTAAAAAAGACTAATCTTCTTTCCAACGCCAATCTCCGCCAATGATCAATTTTTCTTTAAGGTCATTATCGATCATGAATTGTTTGGTGGTTTCACTATCCATTTTCGTAGCCGGTAACTTTTCGGCATTCGCCAAAGCATAAAGCATCATCGATCCAAACCTAGCCGTATTGGTAATATGTTGCTCATTCACCAAGTTAAAATCATCACAATCTGCATGGTAACATCCGTAAATAGATCGATCTAGGTTGGACTGAACCCCCAAAATAGGCACTCCTTCCAACATAAATGGCTGATGATCGCTGTGCAGACCAGACCTATTGGAAAAGCCCCCTGAAAAAGCAGTATCAATAGCGTTCAAGTCGTCGTTCAATTGGTCGTAAAAAGATTGATCGTCAATCTTTCCACCCGCATTGATGCCTTTGGGATTCCCCGACATATCCAAGTTGAACATATACTTTATTTGCTCAATCTGACTACTTTCAACAGCCAAGTCCACCATATGTCGTGATCCAAATAACCCCTGTTCTTCACCCATAAACATCACAAACTTAACCGTTCTTTTGGGCTTTAATTGATTAGCCATAAAGGCCCTGGCAATATCCAGTACCGCGAATGAACCGATACCATTGTCAATGGCTCCTGTCGCCAAATCCCACGAATCTAGATGACCACCAATCACAATAATTTCATCTGGTAGCGAAGTGCCTTTCAGTGTAGCCACTACATTACGCGCATTGATTAGATCACTATTATTGGTCATCTCGATGGTCGCTGTGACCGACGCTACCTTTAACTTTTCTTTCAAGGCAAACCCCACTTCTTTGCTAATACAAACCGCAGGTATATCAAGCATGGCGCCAGTTACGGAAGCAGTCCCTGTCAACAACACTCCGTTGTCAACACTATTAAATATAATCACTCCCTTTGCCCCATATTTGAGAGCAAGTGCTGTTTTTTCACTTCTGTGCAAATTCGACAATCCCTCTTGGCTATCCGGCAATATAGAAATATAGATCAAGGCTATTTTGTCCTTTACCGCCTCTGGGTTGTTTTGATAATCCACTTCCAAACCATTGCCAATATCAGCTATTTCTCCTTCCAAAGACACCAATACTGGTGAATGACCCAACGTGACCGCGGGAATTAATTCGGCATCAATGGTTACCGCTAACTCACCCCTCGACCATGATTCCACTTCAAACGGCTGATAAGCAACATCTGAGAAACCATATTCCTTAAATTTCTCATAGGTGTAGGTCTCAGCTTTGGCCCCATTAGTTGATCCGGTAAGGCGATGCCCGATGGTTGACGTAGCTTCTTGCAAGGTAGTGTACGCCTTTGCATTGGCTTTAATTTCAGCATCCATGCGCTGAAATGTTTCCTGTCGAGTTTCCAAAGAGGGTGTACAAGCAGTGAAACAAAGGCCCACTATAATTGCGATAATTAGCGTCTTTTTCATATTTCAAGTGTTAACGAATCAAAGATAACCACGATTTACAGTTAACAGACCCCTTCACTTTTTTTTACACTTGAAATTATATAGATGGTAATGAAAACTCACCAAATATGAAATGGCACTCAAACGGAAGAAAGCGCAGCCGCGGCTAAGAATGCATCTGGCGAAAAGTCAAATTAATTCTCGGCATGATAACTTTTTTAGTGGGTGGCAACCTATGTAGCCAATGATCTTGGGTTTGATCTTTCATCGTCAAAAGACTTCCCGATTGAAGCACGATAGAAATGACTTCTTTCGTGTCTTTATGTTTAAAAGAAAATTTACGATCAGCGCCTATGCTCATCGAAGCGATCACTCCATGCTTGACTAATTCCTTCTCTCCATCGCTATGCCATGCCATCCCTTCTTCTCCAGAATGATACAGATTTAGTAAGCAGGAATTAAACTGATTCCTGCATTTTTCTTCTGCTATGTTCTTGAGTGCTACTAAGGCAGGCGTCCAAAGTAATGCCTGTTTAGTTACTTTCGAATAAGTATAAGCATAAGACTCATCTCCATACCAAGCGACTTTACGTTTGGTAATGATGCGCTTGCCAAAAATGAAGGCCTCGTCATTTTTCCACTCTATTTGATCTAGAAGTTCTTGGTAATACACTAGGGAATCTACAACCCTTCCATAATAATGTACACACCCATCATAAGGCAAATAATTGTATTCTTCATCACGCGAAAATAATTCCATAAAGTACACTTAGACCGCTTCAATTAATTTTAACCAAAAAGACAATACTAAATAATTGCCAACAAATTGCCTCATAAAATATTGACACAATCCGAACATTTCTTTTATTTATCTAATTTTTTGAGCAATATTGGTTTATGCTTATAGACATTCGGTCAGCCGCTCAACGAATTCAAGGTAAAATTCTGAGAACACCTCTTTTTTATTCCAAATACCTTAGCCAGTTGAATGGTGGGGAAGTTTATCTAAAGCTAGAGAGCGAGCAATTCACGGGCTCTTTCAAAGCGCGCGGTGCTCTTAATAAGATATTGACTTTGTCCGACGAGGATAAAAAATATGGACTTGTTACCGCCTCGACAGGTAATCATGCTCAAGGATTTGCACGGGCATTAGAGCTGACCCAGACAAAAGGTATGATTTTTTTACCTAAAACCGCGGAAGCCTCGAAAGTTGAGGCACTAAAAGCTTACGATGTAACCTTGTCCTTTTATGGAAATGATCCATTGACCGCCGAACTGCATGCCATAGGAATCGCTAAGGCAGAAAAAAAAACCTGGGTATCCCCCTACAATGACTTCGAAGTTATAGCTGGTCAAGGTACCATGGCTATGGAAATCACAGAAGATTTGGAGAATATAGACGTGATTTTTGGCTGCGTAGGAGGAGGCGGTATGATGTCAGGGGTAGCTACTTGGTTTAATGAAGCAAGCCCGAACACCAAAATCATCGGGTGCTTGCCAGAGAATTCACCAGAAATGTACCTCAGCATTAAAGCAGGAAGGGTTGTGACCGTTGAAACGCCAAAGACAACCTTATCCGATGGCTCCGCAGGTGGGCTCGAAGAAGATGCTATTACTTTTGATATTTGTCAAAAACTAATTGATGACTATGAATTAATCTCCGAAAAAGAAATAGGAGAAGCCATCAGATACATGGTGGATAAGCATCATAAAATAATTGAAGGTGCTGCAGGTGTTGCCCTAGCAAGTTTCTTGAAAAGAGCCCATCTACTTAAAAATCAAACGGTGGTCATCATTATATGCGGAAGTAATATTAACACCCAAACATTGAAAGGATTGCTGTGAAAAGTTGCTTCGTTATTATAGCCAATATTACTGATAAACAGACGAATTGGAAAACTCAGGTAGATGATCCTCGCGCAACAAAAAACAATAAAAAATCACCTATCGATATGCGCTATTTTTTACTATTATTTTTATTGCAGTTCTGCTATCCAACCGCTCATGCACAACCCAACTATGATGTCGAATCTTTTTATTTAAACCCTAATCTAAGCCCCAATAAATACCTCAAGACGGCCAAAAAATCAATTAAGGCAAATGACTTTAATAAAGCCTTGTTGAATGCCACTTACGCACTTCGTGTGGCAGAAAAAAAAAGTAAAATCATAAAAGCCCAAAACTATTTGCGTCAGTATTATGTCGAAACGATCGAAGCAAACGTGCGTGAAATTAATGATCTCAAACAGCAAACGACAAGATTTCTAAATGACGAAACCGTTACTAAAAGTGCGCGGATTTTAAATCTTTATTTGGAAATGAATAGTTATTGCGGACCTCTTTCTCAACTCAGAGAAAACGCATTTACACCTCTCCGAAAAAAGGATCTCCCAATCATCCTCAACATTCAAACCTATGCAAACGAGATCTCATCTGCCCAGAATTCGCTTAATGAGAATATCGAATTGGCCGCCAAAATGAATTATGAAAAGGGCACTGAAATGGCGCATAATGAAACAAAAACAGGAAAAATGCAAGCCGCCCGCTATTACAAATGGGCCGATGAATACCTGCCCGGCTACCGTGATGCCTATGCGCAATATTTATCCCTCAAAAAATTAGCAACGATTCGAATGGGACTGACGACATTCAAAAACAATAACCCTTCTCAAGGTGAAATCGGCGACTTGATCTTGAATAAGGTTTCCAATGCCTTTCTTCACAATCAAGAAGAATTTGAGTTTTTTGATGTCATTGACCGTCGGGATCTGAATCTTTTGCTAGCAGAACAAAATCTCAACTTATCAGGGGCGTTGGATGAATCGACTGCTCCTGAAATCGGCAAATTGGTAGGGGTTGATTTATTATTGGTTGGGACAATATTGCTCAGTCAAGTTGACCGACAGCTGCTCCTGCCCTATTTAAATGAATATAACCGGGAAATTGTGGCTTCCAGAGAAAAATACGAAGACGATAAAGGCAAAGAACGCTTTAGAGATATTAAGGAAAAAGTGACGGCAGTCGTACAGATCAATGAAAAACTGTCCAATGCAATGTTTCATGTCACTTACAAAGTAATCGACGTGTCTTCAGGTCAAGTAGTGTATTCCGGCGAAACAAAAGGCCAAGAAAATTGGAATTATATTTGGATGACCTCCTTCACAGGCGATAAAAGAGCCCTCCCTTCTGGATTACCTATTGTTGAAGTTCCCTTCCCTGCTGAGATATTTTTACTAGAAACCGCAGTCAATGTGGCCGCTCAAAATCTTTTTTTTGATATTAAAAAATATGTTTCAAAATATGAAAATAAATCACGCATAAAATAAATAAGTTGATCAAGTTTATTGAAAGATATTTTTTATTGATAGAACACAATACGACAGTAAAAAGAGAACTATTAGCCGGTTCAACTGCTTTTTTGACAATAGTGTACATCACCATACTAAATCCCAGCATACTTTCTTAAACGGGCATGGACTTTGGGGCGGTATTTGTCGCTACTTGTCTTGCCACGGCAATTGCCACCTTAATCATGGGGCTATCTGCCAATTATCCAATAGCACTGGCACCCGGAATGGGACAGAACGCGTTCTTTGCCTACGGGATAGTACTAGGAATGGGACACAATTGGCAAACTGCCCTAGGGGCGGTCTTTATTTCTGGCCTACTTTTCATCTTGATTAGCCTACTTCCGATTCGCGAAAAAATCATTAATTCGATTCCGACATCATTAAAAATTGGGATTACCGCGGGTATTGGATTTTTTCTAGTCATTATTTCACTAAAAGGAAGTAACATAATTATTTCTCAAGAAGCCACGTTACTTACGTTAGGTGACCTTACCTCAATACCTGCTTTGCTTATAATTGGAGGGTTCATAGTTATCACTGGATTAACTGCTCGTAGAATCAAAGGTGCCGTGATCATTGGCATACTACTTGCAACCTTTATTGGATGGCTCACCGGAATTACTGAATTCAAAGGTGTTGTCTCTCTTCCCCCTTCGATGGCTCCTATATTTCTTCAAATGGATGTCTCGAGCGCCTTAAACAGTTCTATGATCACAATTATTTTAACCCTGCTATTAGTTGACGTTTTTGATACTACAGGAACCCTTATAGGTGTAGGGAAACAAGCGAACTTATTGGATAAAGACGGGCGCCTTACTCGGCTACGAAATGCTCTTTTGGCTGATTCATCGGCAACCGCTATTGGTGCTGTACTAGGCACTTCCTCAACGACAAGCTACATCGAAAGTGCTGCTGGTGTCCAAGCGGGAGGCAGAACGGGATTGACTTCTGTAGCAACGGCATTATTATTTGTCCTTTGTTTGATTTTCGCACCTCTAGCCCAAACTATTCCGGCTTTTGCAACGGGTGCGACTTTGTTATTTGTAGGCTCTCTGATGGCGCAGTCACTCAAAGAGCTTAATTGGGATGACATTACCGAATCCGCACCCGCGATGATAACCGCATTAATGATGCCCTTGAGTTACTCCATTGCCAATGGATTAGGTATCGGATTTATCTGTTATGTGGGGATTAAAATCATTTCCGGAAAAGCAAATCAATGTTCCCTAATGCTTTATTTGATCGCCATGATATTCCTGCTTAAATTTCTTTTCCTTTGAAGGTTCTGAGCGACTGCCAACAAACGAATTAAAATACTATGGAAAAAAAATACCTATCAGCCAATGAGTTGTTAAAAGATGCCTTTCAGCTCGCTATTCAGATCTATCAAAGTGGCTGGAGGCCTGATTTAATTATCGGTATTTGGAGGGGCGGAACTCCCGTAGCAATGGCCATTCATGAATATTTTGATTATGTCGGTATTCTCTGCGAGTACGGTGTCATTCGTACGTCATCCTATCTTGCCATCGAGAAAAGAGCAAATCAAATACAAATTCAAGGGCTGTATGACCTCATAAAATCTTTAGATCCCAACCTTAACGTTTTATTTGTAGATGACGTTTTTGATACCGGCCGAAGCATTGATGCTATATTGTCTGAATGGACACTTGGCATAGGCAAAGCCCCTCCAAATGATATTAAAATTGCCTGCCCTTGGTACAAACCTTCACGCAATCTAACCACTCGGATACCAGATTACTTCCTTCATAAAACGGAAGATTGGTTGGTTTTTCCGCACGAACTAAAAGGACTTACTAAAAAAGAAATCTTATTACATAAAAGTGCGATCGCCAATATCATTTTTCCAAAATAATAGGTCTTTCTAATACAAAAAAAGGAATACCATGGATGGCTATTTATCCATAAAAAACACAAGTCTGCCACCCTAACACCAAAAATACCGCTCAAATATGAATCAGGTCCTTAATGTTTGATTAAACATCAATTTGAGAATAGTTGATTTATCTTAGTACTCATCCATTTAACTCAATTGACAAGTTATGAAAAGTTTTTATTCCATATTATTTGTAATCCTTTTCCTGTTTTTTAATGTTCAGGCCCAAGAACGCGCACTTGAAGTAGGTAAGGTGGTAACTACGCAACATTCGACCACCATCAAAGATGTAAAATTAACCTTCAATGCAACAACGGGCACCCAACCCGTTTGGAACGAAGAAGGAAAAGTGATTGCTGCCTTACATTATACGTATTATGAGCGGACAGATATTCCGAGAAAAGCTACGCGACCTTTGGTCATTTCATTCAATGGAGGACCAGGTTCAGGATCTGTTTGGATGCACCTAGCCTATACGGGACCTTCTATTCTTAAAATTGACGATGAGGGATTTCCCATTCAACCCTATGGTGTGAAAACCAATCCTTATTCCATTTTAGATGTAGCCGATGTTGTTTATGTCAATCCCGTAAATACGGGCTATTCAAGGATTATTGATCCCGAAACAAAAAGAGAAACATTTTTTGGTGTAAATGCGGACATCAAGTACCTAGCCGAATGGCTTAATACTTTCGTCACTCGATCCAATAGATGGGAATCACCCAAATACCTCATAGGGGAAAGCTACGGAACCACTCGCGTTTCCGGTCTAGCCCTGGAATTACAGGAAAACCAATGGATGTACCTCAATGGTGTGATCTTAGTTTCGCCAACTGAAATTGGTATCGACCGAGCAGGACCCGTCGCTGCCGCGAATAGACTACCTTATTTCGCAGCTGCCGCCTGGTATCACAAAAAGCTTCCTCAAGATTTGCAATCCAAAGATCTTAACGAAATATTGCCCGAAGTCGAAGCATACACGCTGAACCACTTAATTCCAACCCTTGCAAAAGGTGGATTTGTCTCGGATGAAGAAAGAAGAGCTGTTGCTGAGCAAATGGCTCGATACTCAGGAATCAATGCCAAAGTTATCTTACAGCACAATTTAGATGTGCCTGAAAGATTTTTCTGGAAAGAACTTCTAAGAGAAGAAGGATTCACTATTGGTCGTTTGGATTCGCGATACAAAGGAATCGACCGGCAAGATGCGGGAACCGATCCAGATTATAATGCTGAACTTACTTCTTGGCTACACTCATTCACGCCGGCAATTAATTACTACTTTAAGAATGTGCTCAATTATCAAACTGACATCAAGTACAATATGTTTGGACCTGTGCGTCCATGGGATAATTCCAGAAATCAAACGGGGGAGAACTTAAGACAAGCTATGGCCGAGAATCCCTATTTACATGTAATGGTGCAATCCGGCTATTTTGATGGCGCCACCCAATATTTTGATGCTAAGTACTCTATGTGGCAAATAGACCCTAGTGGAAAAATGAAAGACCGATTTCGTTTTGAAGGATACCGCTCTGGCCACATGATGTATTTGCGTAAAGAAGACCTCATCAATGCAAATGATGATATTCGGGAATTCATTCGAGATAGTACACCGAAACCTGGGCAAGCGGCTAAATATTAATTGTATTTGATACGGTGGGCATTGTTAATCGTTACTCCCTCATTTTGCTTGTCTAAGAGAAATTAATTAAGGATTAACTTAACGATAAAATACAAAACCGTAGGACAAATCATAACGCCTAATCCTGTATAAAAAGTAGCTGTCAAAGCGCCGTAAGGCACCAGTTTAGGGTCAGTGGCCGCCAATCCAGCGGCTACGCCACTGGTCGTACCGACAATACCACCAAAGATCATGGCGGTAAGTGGGTTATCTAAACCAATCTTTTTGGCAATGATGGGAGTAATAATGGTAATAAAGATGGTTTTAATAACCCCTGCCGCAACACTAATAGCGATGATTTCGGATGGCGCCCCGAGGGACGCCCCGGTAATGGGTCCAACAATGTAGGTGCAAGCACCCGCACCGATTGTCGTGAAACTTATAGCATCTCGATAGCCCATCAAATAACCAATGCCTCCTCCAATAAAAAACGTCACGACAACTCCTAAAAATAAGGAAATCACCCCTGCAACTCCTGCCTTTTTCAGTTCATTAAAACTAGCACCCATAGAGGTAGCGACGATAGTGAAATCTCTGAACATGGCGCCACCCAACAACGCCATACCGCCAAATAAAGAGAAATCTGCAATCCCATGTTGATTACCGAAATAAGCCAATACCAATGCCGCTCCAATCGCTAATGCTACACCCGGAATCTTATTTTTAAAAAAATACCTTGACAATAAATTAGTAATAAGCATCAGTACGCCCACGGCTAAAAACGCAAAGATTAATCCATTTTTTATCAAAATTTGATTAAATAACTCCATCGTATTAATTGGATTTTGTCCTGAATTTTTTAGCCAACCAAGGAATCAGCAACATACTTGCAGAAGTTCCAATAATTCCTGCAAACAAAGCAACCCAACCTCCTGTAAGCGCTGATTTAACATTTAATGTAGCTGACATGGCAATCACTACGGGAATGTACATCGCACTCCAAAAGGTAATTCCGTCCTTACTTTCTGTGGTATAGTGCCTACTTAGATTAAATCGGTCATTTAGCAGAATAAGAAAAAGCATCCCGAATCCAACACCTCCTACATTCCCCCCAGTACCTAGCCAATCGCCCAAATAGGTTCCTAGAATCTGTCCAGCTAAAAAACAAAGCGCCAATAGCGCTACTCCATATATTTTCATAGAATACTTTTTGCTAATTCTTTTTTCACAACTTTTCCCATAGCGTTTCTCGGTAATTCCTTAAGAAATAAATACGTTCTCGGTATTTTGTACTTTGGCAATTGGGTTCTCATCCATTCATCCAACTTTTTTTCTTTTAAGGAAGCATCTCTTTTAGGCACGATAACCGCGACAATTAATTCTCCCCACTCTTCATTGGGAAGACCCAAAACTGCACAATCTGCAATCTCACCATACGATCTTAGTACCTCTTCAATTTCCAATGCCGAAATTTTATATCCTCCAGATTTAATTATGTCAACTGAACTTCTACCAACAATTTTATAATCTCCATTTTTAGAAAAAGCAATATCTCCTGTTTTGAACCATCCATCCAAGGTAAAACTATCTTTCGTAGCTTCAGGAAGTCCCCAGTACTCTTTAAAAACGCCCGGACCTTTCACCAATATCTCACCTTGCGCTTCATCGATGAGATCCTTAAATTGTTCATCAACTATGCGCACTTTTACTCCAGGTAAAGCAGCACCGATATACCCAGGTCGACGTGTTCCAACGTAGGGATTGCTAATCGCCATTCCGATTTCTGTCATCCCATAGCGTTCCAACAGGGTCTGACCACTGAGCGCTTTCCATTTTTCCAAAACGGAAACAGGAAGGGCTGCTGATCCTGAAACCATCAATCGCAACTTGGATAAAGCCATTGAAATCCTTTTGCGATCAATATCAGCTAATGATTCCCAATATTGAATCAATTGATGATAAATAGTTGGCACCGCCATAAAAAGGGTCATTGACTCTTTAGATAGGATCTCAAAAACATTCTTAGAATCAAATTTATTTAAAAATTCACAAGTCGCGCCTGACCAAAGTGCACACCCCAAAACATTGATAATCCCATGCACGTGATGCAAGGGTAACACATTCAAAATATGATCATTTGCAGACCAATCCCATGCTTGAACGAGCGAAGTGATTTGCGATTGGATGTTGATGTGGGTCGTGACGACCCCTTTGGGTTTTCCGGTGGTACCACTAGTATAAAGAATCATGGCATTTCTATACACTTCAACAGTTGGTAACTCTCCCATTGGACTATCCAATGCCACGGGCTCCTTTAAAGCTATGCCCTGGGAGCCGCAATAGTCATGAAAAAGATCTTGATATGGCACAGAGGCAATCACCATTTCAGCAGCCGTATCGGCTATCACATAGGCACTGACCACAATGGGACTTCCTGGATTTAGTGGTACAGCCACACCACCCGCCAACCAAATCCCCCATTGAATGGCGACATAATCAAATCCTGGCGTCACCATAAAAACAATTCTAGCACCATCCAAATCTGCTTTTCCATCCAAGAGATATCTGGCAATGGAGCGAGAACGCTCCAATAACTGTTGATAAGTAAACGTCTGTCCTTCAGCGATTATCGCTAGCTGATTGGTATAATAAGACGCCCGTTCAATAAGTTGAATCATGATGAATAAAACTAAATATATAAAGCCTAGATTCTCTGATTACCCACCCATCAATGAGCTATAAACCCTATCATCTCGATGACTTAAAAAAACAAAATATCACTTCTTTAGGTGCAAAGCAAACAGCAACTATGGAATCCTTAAACTATCCAAAAATGCTTTGGATTTCATGATTTCTTCAACCCACAACGAATATTGAAACCCTGATGGATGTAGGTGATCTTCTGCCACAAGGTTGGTGTTCTCGAGTCCCTCTTGAGAAATGGGGGTAATATCAAAATACCAGACGTTCTTTTCCAAGGTCAATCGCTTATTTATCTCATTATATTCCTTTAATTTGGTCGTAATAGTGGATTGATTTTCCGCCCCAAAGGGTGTAAATCCATAGTCCGGAATTGATAGCACAAATACCTTACGATTATTTCCATCCGCCCGAGCGATAGCCAAATTCAACAATTCTTCAAATTCAGGTTCATAGCTCTCAGGCGAGCGCCCTTGGTACTGGTTATTGACCCCAATTAATAATGAAACCATGCCATAATCAAACTTTTGATCTGCTGCCATGGCCATTTTTAGATTATCCGTACGCCAACCTGTTTTAGCAATGATGGTCACAGAATCAATGACGATTTGAACTTTTGATAGCACTTCTTTCAATTGGTTGGGCCAACGTTCCGCTTCTACGACACTTTCACCAATCGTATAACTATCACCCAAAGCAAGATACGTTAAAGAAATTATTTCTTGGGTTACCGCTGATTCCTCAAGATCATTATTGGCCATCTTAGACGCGGCTATATCCTCTTTTGCTCGACAATGCAGCAAAAAAAATAAAAAAATACTCGTATATAAAAAGTACTGCAAAATAGCTTATTTGTTATGGCGAAAGATAAAGAATGATCACGATAAACTCCTTACCCTTCGCATAAAAAATAGCTTGATATAAAAATCATCGATCTTAGTTCAATGCCACATTTATTTTAGATGTGGCATCTAAAATTGCGTCATTTAAATCTTCTCACAAAACCGACTATCACATTTCTCACCTTATTTTTCCATTCAATCTTTAAATTAGTGAGTGGTATAGCTAAACGAACAAAATTCCTTTTCTTGCCAAAAGAAATTTTTCCGTAACTTTAAGCTTATGAATTTTAAAAAAAGTATGTTGACAAAAAATATATTGCTATGTGCCCTGATCTTCTCTGTCTTTTGTGCCTGCACTCCTCCAAAAGAAGCCTCCGACTGGATCTATTTGTTTGATGGGTCAAGTTTAGATGGCTGGCGTGGATACAATGGCACCACCATGCCTCCGGGATGGACCATTGAAGAGGGCTCGCTGACCTTTGATACTGAATTGGGCTTAGAGCAAGATTATACAGGCGGAAAAGACATCATCTTCTACGGTGAAGAATTTGACAATTTTGAACTCTCTCTTGAATGGAAATTACCAGCGGGCGGAAATAGTGGGATTTTTTATCATTTGAAAGAAGGGTTTGACTCCCCCCCGATAGTTTCTCCAGAATATCAACTCATTGATGACGAGAATTATACCAAAATTCACGACATCACCTCTTACAATTTAAGCTTAGGTTACACAGAGAATCCTTCTGAATTAAAGCCCCTCCAGAAGACAGGCTCAGATTACGCTATGCATGCTGCTGATCCTAAAACTAAAATCTTACACCCTACAGATTCTTGGAATACCTCGAAAATTATCTTTACGCCTGAAAAAGTTGAACATTGGCTCAATGGGCAAAAACTTCTTTCGTTCGTTCCTTGGTCTGAAGATTGGTATGAAAAAAAGAATTCAGATAAATGGAAAACAAGTCCCGATTACGGAAAATTTAAGACCGGTTTTATCGGACTGCAAGATCACGCAAGCCCCATCTGGTTTAGAAATATAAAAATTAAAAAACTTTAAGTCGAAAATAATGAAAATGAACAAACGCGAATTCTTACGAGGTGCTGGTGCACTATCTGTACTGACCTTATTGCCCGGATGCACCTGGGATGGCCTTGGGGGAAAACGACTACGAACTGCTCATATAGGTGTTGGCAGTATGGGTGGTGAGGATCTTAATGCTATTTCCTCTCATCAAATGGTGGATGTAGTGGCCTTGTGTGATGTCGACGCTAATAACTTAGCTGCGGCACTTAAACTTCACCCTAATGCAAAAACCTTCATCGACTATCGAGATCTTTTTAAAGAAATGAAAGATCAAATTGATGCCGTAATCGTCTCAACCCCTGATCACACCCACGCTCCCGCTTCTATGATGGCCATGAGCCATGACAAGCCAGTCTACTGTCAAAAGCCACTCACCCATCATGTATCAGAAGCAAGGGCAATGCGAACGATGGCCACAGAAAAAAATCTCGTCACCCAAATGGGCATTCAAGTTCACTCCTTTTATGATTACAAATTGGCAACTTTGTTGATTCAATCTGGAATTATTGGAAAGGTTAGCACAGTGAGAGCTTGGTGCCCAAAAAATTGGGGCTACGACGGCGTGGCACCTGAGGGAAGTGATCCGGTACCCGCGCACCTAGATTGGAATTTATGGCTCGGAACCTCCAAAGAACGCGAATTTAAAGAAAATGTTTACCATCCTGCAAATTGGAGGAAATTGATGGATTACGGATGTGGTACTTTAGGTGACATGGGTGTCCATATATTTGACACGCCATATAATGCTTTGAAATTAGACGTTCCGAAAACCATTACAACAAGTTGTCGACAACCCACAGGTTTTGGATATCCCGAAAACAACGTCGTAACCTACGAATTTCCAGCGACCGAATATACCGCTGAAACATTAAAATGGGTTTGGTACGATGGGCCTGGTGCACCTGAAATGCACAGCGATCTAGAATTGCCCAATGGCGATCCCCTACCGGATCAAGGCGCTATGTTTATTGGAGAAAAAGGAAATTTACTGCTGCCACATTTTATGGAATTGCCAAGGCACATCGTAGACGGGGTGTATCAAGAACTAGATACAGATTTGATTAATTCCTTTGAATTGGGCACACCAATAAGGAATTATGAAGCAGAAGGAAAAATGCACTATCACCAATTTGTGGATGCTTGCCTTGGAAAGACCACTACCAGCGCTCCCTTTTCCTACTCAGCCAAGCTGACGGAAACTATCCTTTTGGGTGTCATTGCTGGGCGCTTCCCAAATGAAACATTACATTGGGACACTGCACAGGCCAAGTTTTCCGAAGAAAAAGCCAATGAGTTCTTAAAAGGCGACTACCGAACGTTCTGATTTTTCAAAACACAGCATAAAAAAGCCTTCTTTCAAAGTTGAAAGAAGGCTTTTTTCTTATGTAAGACTCAATGATGATTACTTTAATAAATTTCCATTATAGTAAGCCACCTGATTGGTTATTTTTCCGTCATTATTAAAGTTATGGCTCAAATGCATAAAAAGCTCCACCTTTTCACCGGTATCTTTTTTAACGAAACGAAAGACCCACCACGAAAGCACCGTAGATCCATCTCCATTATAGGCTAAATAATCTGGATAACCCCATTCATCAAGACTCACGATATCATAGACGTTTAGTAGATCGGTCACTTGCTTTCGCTCCTCCGCTTTTGAATGGGTGACTCCTCTTGGCGCGTTAATGTCAGAAAATTTAGCCTCTTCTGTAAACTGCTCATAGCATAGGTTCAAATCACCCAGCTCGAGAGAGGAAACCATTTTTCTTACGGTGTTTATATAAGGGTGGTCTCTGTAAATGGTGCCGTTTTCTACCACCTTAAAGGTATTCATATATTTGCCAAAAGTGGCTGTATTGAATCGGGACAAGAGTATTCGTATTTGCGTCCCATCCTTACTTAAAATAAAAGACCTATCCATTGGCGTCTCTATTTTAAATCCCGTCTCCTTATCGATACCATAAAAAACATCATAAGTGTCTATCCATGTACCCGACTCCTTATATTCTAATGCATCCGGATATGACTTCCCTCTTTTGGTGATTTTAAATCCCTTCAATTGACTGCTCCAGTACACCGATTCGTTAATGAGGGCCTCTCTGTCCTTTCCTTTGTCGTCCTTATTGGTGCCCAGCGCATTATAGGCAACAAAGTCATCCGTCAAAAGGGTTGATAAGGTTACGCGGTCTCCGATGACATAAGCTTCAGTGAATTTTTTCATCAGATCGATACCTGGATGTTGATCATAGATTTTGCCATTCTCATTTTTCTTTTGTGCAAATGCGACTGCTCCAAATGCAAATAGCAAAAGGAAGCTCAGTTTGATTTTATGTTTCATGTATTGTTGGTTTATTAGTTTAACGGAACATAATCAATAATTTTTTAATGCCAATCAATATTTATAAAAAATATCCATTCATAGACGTTTATGGAACTCAAAATACTGAAGCAATTGTTAAAGTTAAGTCTCATGAAAATAAAGCCCATTAACTTTGCGCTGCTTGAATATTGACTACTCGACCACTCCCTCAAACACTTACATAAAATGAACTCAACGAAAAGTAGAAGACTACCCGCCGAATGGGAACCTCAAAGTTTTGTCCAGTTTACTTTTCCTCATAAAAATAGTGATTGGGCCTATATGTACCCCGAGGTAGTTGCTTGTTTTTTGAAAATTATTGAAACCTCCGCGAAATTTCAGCCTGTTCTGGTAGGTTGCCACTCGATTAATAAAGTATCGAAACTATTTAAAAACAAAACGCCTTTTCCAATTCATTTTGTAAAAGTAAAATCCAATGATACATGGGCACGTGACCATGGGGCCATCACCATCTATCAGGGAAATGATCCATTATTATTGGATTTTACCTTCAATGGTTGGGGTAAAAAATTTGAGGCCTCCCTTGACAATCAACTCACCGCTGAACTTACCAAAACAATATGGCGCCAGAATCAGATTGAAACTCAGATATTTGTATTGGAGGGCGGAGCTATCGATTCCAATGGACTGGGCACTTTGCTCACCACTACCAAATGTTTGCTTTCTGAAAATAGAAATCCTGATCGCTCCCAGCAGCAAATCAGACATCACTTGGAGCAGGTATTTGGTACCCGGAAAGTACTATGGCTGAACCATGGCTATCTTGCCGGAGACGATACAGATTCACATATTGATACCCTTGCTAGATTTTGCAAGGCAAATACCATTGCCTATGTGGCATGTGATGATCCTTCAGATGAGCATTACCTGCAGCTCCAACGGATGGAATCACAACTAAAATCCTTTATGAATGAGGATGGGGATTGCTTTGACTTAGTGCCGCTTCCGTTCCCTGAGGCATGCTATGATCATGAAGGCTCACGATTGCCAGCGACCTATGCGAATTTTTTAATCCTCAATGGCGCTGTATTGGTGCCTACCTACCGGGTCCCACAAGATGCAAAAGCTTTGGAAATTATTGGCCAATTGTTTCCAGATCGTCAGGTCATTGGCATTGATTGTGTAGCCCTAATTCAACAGCACGGGTCATTGCATTGCGTCAGTATGCAATATCCCATTGGCGTCTCCCTGACACCAAGTTAAGATCGTCAATTTTATAATTATACAAATTGCCATTAAATTACTTTAAAATTGAACTACTATGGGGAAATTAAAGGTTGGAATTGTTCAACAAAGTTGTTCCGAAAAAAAGGAAGAAAATATCGCGAAAAGTCTTACTGAAATTCAAGAATGTGCGGCAAAAGGTGCTAAGCTGATCGTCCTTCAAGAATTACACAGCAGCATTTATTTTTGTCAAGCAGAAGAACCCGCCATGTTTGACTTGGCAGAGCCCTTTCCTGGTCCTACTTATGATCGTTTTTCCACCATTGCTAAATCTTTGGGTATCGTATTGGTCACCTCACTTTTTGAAAAAAGAGCGTCGGGCATCTATCACAATACCGCTGTCGTATTTGACAAAGATGGGACAGAGGCAGGAAGATATAGGAAAATGCACATTCCAGATGATCCTGCATACTATGAAAAATTCTATTTTACGCCTGGCGATATAGGGTTTCATCCGATACAAACCTCCTTAGGCAAAATTGGCGTACTCATTTGCTGGGATCAATGGTATCCTGAAGCGGCTAGATTGATGGCCCTAGCTGGGGCAGAATTACTCATCTATCCAACAGCCATTGGCTATGAAAAAACGGATACAACTGCAGAAAAAACCCGCCAACGCGAAGCCTGGATGATCGCGCAGCGGGCCCATGCCATCGCCAATGGATTACCCGTCATCAGTGTGAATCGGGTGGGATTTGAACCCAACTGGACGCAAGTCACTCAAGGCATTGAATTTTGGGGCTCTAGCTTTGTCGCGGGGCCTCAAGGAGAAATTCTGTGGGAAGCGGATCAAACCCATCCTTGCCATCATGTAATCGAGATTGATAAAAGTAAAACAGAAAAAGTCAGGAGGATATGGCCTTTCTTTAGAGATAGGCGTATTGATGCCTATGGGGATCTTACCAAAAGGTTTATTGATTAAATATTTTGATGCGCGTAGCTAGCATCGTCCCTAAAATAATGAAATTACTTAGTTAACGTGATGAGATTAGTTTAAAAGTAGCTGTTTGTTTTCGAAAAGTTGTTTATCTTTCTTAGTGATTGGAGCCAGAAAGCACTAAAAACGGGGCGCAACCGAAAAGCCATACGAGTAGGAAAAAACAATCAACCCTTATACTAATGAAAAAATTAATACTAACCACTTTAGCGGGCTTTGTCGCCTCTTTTATATTTGGATCTATCTCCTATTTTCTCTATTATGAAAAACTGATGGTCGCATTGATGGAAAAATATCCTGCCTCCATCAAAACAGAGCCCGATTTGATGATTGGAATGGGCGCTGGCCTTGTTCAGTCACTTTTGATGGCCTATAGCTTTGATAAAATGAACTTTAATACCCTGAAAAGTGGTGCTTTAAATGGAATATGGTTTGCCGGCGGTATTTGGATGATTGCCAACTTGAATAATTTAAGCATGCTAAGCTTTTATGAAACCTCCTTTGTAATCACTGATACGGTTATATCCGCCGCGTTGGGTGCCTTTGCGGGTGCTGCTATAGGCTGGACGCTTGATAAGCAAAAATAAAACGATCAAATAGTAAGAACCCCCGTTGGGCTATTATTTTGCACCAATAGGGGTTTTTTTGCATCTTAAGGCCTTATTAATTGATTAACGTAATGCGTTTAATAAATATGACCCAATGAAAATAAAAGACCTAGACCTATCCATGATGCTCAAAACTATTTGTAGAAGTCAAAGTGACCTATTAAGACGAATAGCCACCAGTCTGTTGATGATATTCATGTGGGCACCGATAAGTTTCGCCCAAAAAGTTACCATTCCTACGCCTGAATCTGTATTTGGATTTGAAATTGGCACAGATTTCAAGCTGGCCAACTACGAGCAATCTTTGGACTATTTCCACCAACTCGCCGCAGCGAGTGACCTGGTAACCCTGAAATACTTAGGCGAAACCTCCGAAGGCAGACCTTGGTATTATGCCATCATTACTTCCAAGGAAAATTCGGAGCATATCGAACGATACAAAGAAATCTCGCAATTGCTTGCGCATCCCGGAGAACTTACCGTCGCCCAAGCCAAGGCGCTCTCCAAAGAAGGCAAACCCATCGTCCATATTGATGGTGGGTTGCACGCAACCGAAGTCGCCGGTGCGCAACATACCATTTCGTTGGCTCATTATTTAATCAGCCATGCCGAAGATGAAAAAGTCAAAAGAATTCTTGACGACGTGGTGCTCTTACTATGGCCATCGCTTAATCCAGATGGTCAAGACATCGTCGCCAATTGGTATGCCGAAAATGTAGGAACGCCTTATGAAGCTGCGCCGGTACCTTGGCTTTATCAGAAATATGTCGGACATGACAATGACCGGGATGGTTACATGATCAACATGATTGAATCTAGAAACGTCACAAGGGTGTGGCGTGAATGGGAGCCAAACATCATCCATGTCCATCACCAATCTTCTCCTTTTCCTACCCGCATTTGGCTGCCTCCTTTTGCAGAGCCTGTGGCCACCCAAATGCCTGCCATCGTAGGTCGAGAAATTAACATGATTGGAATGGCCATCGCACAAGAACTTGAAACGGCAGGATTACCTGGTGCTGTTCACATGGGCAAAGGATTTGACGCTTGGTACCCTGGTTATTTGGATTATTTGCCTGTATTGCAAAATATCCCATCCTTCTGGACTGAAACTGCCTTATATCGGTACGCTACCCCTTACTTCTACACATTGAAGGATTTTCCTGAGGACAAAAAAGATTTTCGATTAGAATCTCTTTATTCAAGTCCGTGGAAAGGCGGTTGGTGGCGGTTGGCAGATGCTGTTACCTATATGCAAACGGCCTCAATCGCAGTCCTTGATTATGCTTCCAAATACTCTGACGTGCTCCTTTTCAATAAATATCAATCAGCAAAAAAAACAATCGAAAAGTACCGATCCGAACCCCCCTATGCTTATTTCATTCCTCAAAAACAACGCGACCCCATTAGACCCGTTGAACTTTTGAAACGACTCGCGTTCAACGGTGTGCAAATTTCTCAATTAAATCAAGACATTCTATTTGATGGCATTGCCTATCCAAAGGGTACTTGGGTCATCCCTATGGACCAAGAATTTGCCGAATTACCAAGACAACTACTTGATGTTCAGGTATATCCAGATCTCCGGGAATATCCAGGAGGTCCTCCAGAACAGCCTTATGACGCCGCGGGATGGACATTACATTATCAACTTGAATTGGCAGTTATCGCAGCCTCCTCTCCATTACCAGAATCGGTCAGAAACGCCTTGGTTCCTGTTGAAGGGATTCCTGTATCTTGGGACAATAAGAGTGGATCGGACGTAAGTAAAGTTGATTTTGCACCAGGTGTTGGCTTCAATACAAATGCAGTAGCGGCGGGTATTCAGCCACTCCCTGGTAGCCTAAAAGGTGCCGGTGCCAACGTACTATTAGATCCCAAAGAAAATAATAGCTTTCGAGTCATGGCTGAAGCTTGGGCAAAAAAATTGAACGTTAAATATGTTGAAAAAGAGCACAAATACCTGATAGCGGGTGCTTCGCGTAGTCAAATCAATCAATGGGTATCGGACTTTGCCATAAATGGCTCCTTAACCAATACCTCGAGCGGCACAGCCGTTCACCCGAGAATAGGTGTCTACCGCCCATGGAGTGCCAGCATGGACATGGGCTGGACCCGATGGATTCTTGATCAATTTGCTATCCCTTATACAAGCCTTCGCAACTCAGACTTTACTTCGGGTAATCTAAATGATCGATTTGATATCATACTTATGGCCTCTGAAAGACCTGGTATGATTGAAAATGGTTACCAAAAGGGAGTTGTCCCGCCTCAGTACGAAGGAGGGCTTGGCCATCAGGGTATTCGGAATTTGAATCATTTCGTGACTACAGGAGGTACTTTGGTATGTATGAATCAAAGTAGTGATTTCGCCATTGAATCACTTTTCTTGCCCGTAAAGAATGTTGTAGGATCTTTGGAAAGCGAAGATTTTTTCACAGGTGGCTCTATTTTGGAAGTGACCACTAATGAAACGCATCCAATTATGGCCGGCATGCCACCACAAACCCATGTCATTGTCTCTAGAAGTCCCGTATTTGGCACTTTAGAAGGATTTAAGGGTGAAGCATTGGCCAAATACCAAACCGACGGATCTGCATTGAGTTCTGGATATTTATTGGGAAGTAACTATTTGAATGGATATGCGGCCGCCCTAGACGTACATCATGGTAGCGGACATGTGATATTACTAGGGTTTCAGCCACAGTGGCGCGGCCAACCGATGGGGACTTTTCGAATCCTATTTAACGCATTGTTATTCAATCAAAACGTGGCGAAAGTACACCCCATCAACACCTCATTTTGGTTCAATCCTCAGCCCAAAGTATCCAAAAAAGAGTAACCGCTCAATGGGTATTTGAGAATCTCTAATTATGTGAAAAAACTAGCGTACGAATCATTGACTTTTTGAACTATTTGCCCGCTAATTGATTTTGAAATAAAAACTCAATGACATGATTATTAAATGCATTTCTACCATCTATATTACAAATATGACCCACAGTAGGGATAATAATAAACGTTGATTTAGGCTGATTTTTTGAATACTTCCGAGCTCCACTGAGAAAGACATAATCTTGTCCTCCCATAATAATGAGGTTCTCAAAGGAACTTTTGGTCTTAGAAAAGAGCTTCAATGATTTTATAAAATATTTGGAAAGCGAAACCCAGCGCATGTATGACGCTCTGGTCAACTTCTGTGCTTCACGTTGATATATTTTTCGAGAAGTTTGGTTTCTTTTTCGCGGCATGAGTATATAGGAGCATAAACGATACATCGTAGCGAATGGTAAGATGTTATTTAATGTTTTTGCAGTGTGGATGAAGCATTTTAAAATGAAATTGGCCTTAAAAACACCTCCAGCCATCACTACTTTCCCGATATAACTGGGATAACGCATTGAAAAATCCTGAATCAATACAGTTCCCAAGGAAAGGGTAATGAAATGGGCCTTTGATATCTCTAAATGATCCATTACTTCTTTGATGTCACTGGAGATCAATGCAAAATCATATTGGTCTGGCGAGGGGTTGACCGGCTCAGATGCCCCATGATCCCTCAAATCCAATAACAACAATTTAGCATGTTGCTGCAAAGCTCCCACTTGACGATTCCACGTTCGAATACTCCCCCCAGCCCCATGAATGAATACAATCCAAATGTTTGATTTAGGATTAGAAATGACATTGAAATTAATCATAACAAACGGTCTCTAAAATGTGTAATTTATTAACAGTAATTAAAAAAAGTTAGTTCTATGATTTCAGCCCTCTAGATTCACCCCTAATGAAAAGCAACTATCGGGAAATAAGGCCTTTTGTCACTAATCCTCTAAAATCATCCATAATAACCTGTCAAATACCATTATTTAATAGGAATGATTACCACTAGAAGGTGAATTTACAGCACTTTAAAAAAGGGAATAACTACCTTGATTAAACTCGACATACTCCAGCTTTTATTAATATTCACAAACTATATTTTGAGGTAATTACGTTGGATTTCGTTAAATTAGTAAGTAAATTAACTTAATTAGTGGGCAACGTTTTTTTGGCCTTCAAAACAACTTATCTACGTTCCGTAAAATCTCAAAACCTGAAAAATAATATCCAAAATATATTTCGTTACTTACTTTCCGAGACCACTAAAAAAAGAAGTGAGAAAGTCATTTTAAGTATTGCAATAGGGAGTTTTGTAGTACATCTGATACTTATTTTATTAGTTCAACTCAAATTAATCCACTTAGCATCTAGTCTTTTTGACAGTCCCATAGCAGCCATCTATACCCCTTTTTCATTTATTTTATTGTATGAAGTCTACCTGGTTATCTACTATTTACCAAGATCCATAACCACTTATATTGGCAAACAATATGAGATCATCACGCTCATCGTCATCAGACGGCTTTTCAAAGACCTGTCGGAATTAAAACTTTCCTCTAATTGGTTTGAAATTAAAAATGACTTGCAATTTACTTTCGACATTATTGCCTCCGTGGTAATGTTTTATCTACTCTATCTTTTTTACAAGCAAAGTAGACCTAAACATTCAGAACCTAGAAAAATAATAACGAGTAATATTGATGGTTTTATAACATTGAAAAAAGTCATAGCGGCCAGTTTAGTTCCTATACTCATCATTATTGCGACGTATAGTTTTTCAAATTGGATGTTTGCCCTTTTCAATCTTGAGGTCGTGATTGAAACCTCATTTAAAGATATCAACAACATATTTTTTGATGAGTTTTTCACCCTTTTGATCGTGGTAGACGTGATTTTATTATTAGCCTCCTTTTATTATACAGATAAATTTCATAAGGTCATCCGTAATTCTGGATTTATCATTTCAACCATCTTGATTCGCTTATCCTTCTCAGTAACTGGACTATTAAACATAGGACTCATTATCGGTGCCATCGTATTCGGCCTGCTCATCCTAATGATTCACAATAAATTTGAGGAGGAATTGGGTTAACAAAAAAAAACTCCGCAACTGGGGTTGAGTTAGCCTTGAATATAGCAGCGGGCGGATAATAAAGACCTGAATGAAAAACGCACTTACCCTTTGGGCTGATTTGTGGTATTCTTGGATAAATACAGTTCATCAAACAGAATGGCATGCGGTAAGGTCAATAAAGAAATAAAGACAAAAAAATAGGTAAAAAACACAGACCAGTCAGCGGGATCTAAATAATAAATCAAACCAGACATTCCCACAATGGTCAGTAAGGTAAAAGGACTTAGGTCTTTTAAGAAAGAAACGAATGTATATTCAGTAGTGCGGTCTTTCATCCAAAAAAATTGGTGCCGCATCGCATTGATTGAATGAAATAAAACGAAATAAAGAGCAAAAGCGACAATAAAGGGAAGTATGAAATAACTCAGCATTAAGTAAATAGAAAAAAGGACCAAACGAAAAACGGCTGTTTTATGAATCACTCCTTTAAAAAAAAGATAACCCAAATAAGAGTAGCTCAGCAAGTGAATCACTAAAATCGTAATTATTTGGATTTCCTTCGAGATAGTTGATGCCGGTTGTACGCCAATGAAATTTAAGGTCGGCATCAGTTCATTGAATTTCAAAATAATTGGACTTACTAGCACAATTAATCCCCAACTTAAATTAAGAATAGGGTCTTTTGGGGTTTCGGCAATATCCTCAATCAATTCTTGTCCAAAATGATAAGCCGACAAAATAATAAATATCAACAACGCTTTCAGTGGCATCAAAACCCACCATAAAAGAAAGCCCAAACCCACTAAGACATAAATTAAAATGAATTTTTTAACGCTACTTTTTTTTGAGAATTTGAGATGGATTTTGTGATCAATAGCTCCATGGGGGACACCAAAAAATAAAATAGCAGTCAGTGCAACTATATTTGTCACATCATCGTCAGGGATAAACACCAAATAAAGTGATCCCACAACCAAAGCCAATCCGTATTGTAAATATTTAATCATAAAAAAAGAGGGCATTAAAATACCCTCTTTTAATTAATTTTTTACTACTACGCTTCCGCTTTTTTACCGCTGCTTATAGCCAATGAATAAATCACTAATCCAAAACCGATTTTATTTATAGCATCTCCAATATTATAAATGATATCTAAAGATTCTAAAGGTAAAACCCCACTTAATAATCCACCGGGTATAGCCATATAACCAATAGGATAAATAGCCCAACCAACTAATATAAACCAAGCTAAGGTATTGAACGCTTTTTGTAAATGAGGATCATTTGATCCTTGAGATAGCTTTTTAGCAGATCCAAACCATACTTCATAAAAGATACCAACATAACCTAAAGTTGAGATGGCACCCCACATTGCACTCGAATCTCTGAAAACAGTCTCTCCCAAATAGCCAAAAATAAGCATCCAAAGAGAATATACAATCATTTTCCATAGAAGGTCCATTTTCGCGCCAAAGGCTTTCAAAATCAAATAGAACTCAACACACATCAAAGGAACAGTCAAAATCCAGTCAATATATCTAAATTCTGTTGGAGACGTCTGGTTCGTTACCCAAAAATCTCTCATGTAGAAATAATGAACTGCTGCGATAAAAGTAATTAGCCCAGAAATCAACAGGGAAGTTCTCCATTTTCCAGCCACGTTACCCATTTCTAAAAAGAAAAAAACAGTAGCTGCCAACATCGCCATGCTGCCTATAAAAAACGTAAACCCCACATAATCACCGGGGGCCAAAATAGCATTTAGTAATATATTCATTGTTTTGTATGTTTAGTTTGTCAAAATAAGCTTATTCAAAAAACAGAATCATCGAGAATTATGTTCCATTTATTTTTAATTAAACAAAATTTTATGAGAAAACATATATTTCATTGTAGATATTTTTAAATTTTTCTATTAAATCTAAATTATTGTAATTTTATTTGCCGATTAGTTAGACATAAATCCAATGACCTGGAAAAGATCTAGGTATTTAGATAGCAGTGATCACAACTTTCCTAGCCACTATTTGCTTGATTCTTTCTTACCTATATCGAGTAGCGAATTGGTTATGGTCAAAATTGATTTTCACCTTGATAAGTTTTTATCGACTCGCTGAAGATAGAGATTGTCTTAATAAGTCTTGACCTGACTACGCGTAAGAATACTTCTGCCCAAGGTTACCTCATCAGCGTATTCAAGCTCTCCCCCGACCGGTATTCCTCTCGTTATGGAAGTTACCAAGATATTTAAAGCCTCTAATTGTCGAGTAAGATAAAAAGCAGTAGTATCTCCTTCTAGGGTGCCACTGAGTGCTAAAACGACCTCTTTGACTTCTCCAGCACTTGATTCGATCCGCTTAATAAGACTCGAAATGGCAATTTCGTCTGGGCCAATCCCATCAATTGGAGAGATCCTGCCCCCAAGTACATGAAACATCCCATTGTATTGACCTGTATTTCTAATCGCCAAAACATCCGGAGTTTCTTCAACTACACAAATAATCGATGGATCTACCGACATCGTTTTACAGGTGCAATCGGAAGAATCACTAATGATATGGCAGGTACCACAATATTTAATTCCTGCCCGCAGCTCATTGAGCGAAACAGTAAGTAATTCCGTGTGTTCTTTTGGCTGTTTGAGCAAATGCATTACCAGGCGAAGGGCGGATTTTTTGCCTATTCCAGGTAATTTTGATATTTCTTCTACCGCTTGCCCAACCAATTTTGAAGTATACTCCATCTATTCAATCGCTGCTTTGATTCCCGCCCCTGAAATAGCTTCTCGCATCGGCTTCAATTCTTTAAATGTCCCTTTTTTAACTTGACATTTTCCTTTGTAATGGATGATATATGTGCATTGTTCCGCTTGAATAGGACTGTGCTTGCAAACTTTTATCAAGGTAGCTGTTACATGCTCAAAAGTGTTATAATCATCGTTATAAACCACTAAATCCCTTTCTTTTTCCTGATCAACATCCTCTTCGACATCAACCAGCTCTTCAGTGTCTGTCTCAAAAATCATTTTCATTGATAATATTTTGTTACAAAGTTATCAATAACTATTATTTTGCAACTATCTGAACCCACTAAAGCATGAATCCCATTTTAGTATTGTCCATTATTGGAGGTTATTTCTTGTTGCTCATCTGCATCTCCATGGTCACCTCAAAAAACGCTACGGCAGATGCTTTTTTTAATGGAAATCGTCAATCCCCATGGTATGTAGTTGCTTTCGGGATGATCGGAGCCTCGCTCTCTGGGGTTACCTTCATCTCCGTTCCTGGAGAAGTTGGGAATAGCAATTTTTATTACTTCCAAATGGTTCTAGGCTATCTATTGGGGTATATGGTCATCGCACAAGTATTACTGCCGCTTTATTATAAATATAATTTGATCTCGATTTATACCTATTTAGAGAAGCGACTTGGCTTTTGGTCTTATAAATCAGGGGCTTTCTTTTTCCTTCTAAGTAGGGTGATAGGTGCTTCCTTCCGCCTCTTTCTTGTAGCTAGCGTACTCCAGATAGCCATTTTTGGCGCCTTTGAGCTTCCTTTTTGGCTGTCCGTAGTTTCTGCTGTGCTTTTGATTTGGCTATACACATTCCGTGGGGGTATCAAAACTATTGTTTGGACGGATACCCTGCAAACTGCCTTTATGCTTATTTCAGTTGTCATTTGCATCTTTGTGATAAAAGAAGATCTCAATTGGAGTTGGCGTGATTTGACAAGTCATCTATACAGCGACCCTAAGACGACCATTTTTAATTGGGATTGGCAGCACAATCGAAATTTCTTCAAACAATTCTTTGCGGGAGCCTTTATAGCCATCGTCATGACAGGACTTGATCAAGACATGATGCAAAAAAACCTAACCTGTCGAAATTTGAAAGATGCCCAAAAAAACGTCTATTGGATGAGTTTAAGCTTGATACCAGTCAATCTCCTTTTTATGATTCTAGGGGTTTTGCTTTATGCTTATGTTGATTTCAACCATATCATAATTCCTGATGGAACTGATCGCCTTTTCCCCTTTCTAGCCATCGGTCATTTTTCTATGATTGCCGGTGTTGGTTTCATTTTAGGAATTACAGCGGCAGCTTACTCTAGTGCTGACTCCGCCTTGACCGCCCTAACAACTTCCTTTTGTATTGATTTCTTAAACTTTAAACCTGAAAATTTCGAAGCTAAAAAACATATTAAATTGCGTGTTCACCTAGGATTCTCTGTCATGCTAGTACTGGTGATTCTTCTTTTTAAGGCTATTAATGATCAAAGTGTTATTAATTCTATTTTTTCAATTGCCGGCTATACCTATGGCCCATTACTAGGGATGTTTGCCTTTGGGGTTTATACTACCCGATTAGTCAAGGATCGATGGGTACCCCTTATTTGCCTGATTTCGCCTATTATTTGTTATATCTTAAGTACTCATTCAGAAAGCTGGCTAAATGGCTATCGATTTGGCTTTGAATTACTGATACTCAACGGCGGAATTACCTTTTTAGGACTTTTTTTGACCAGTAAGCGATCAAAGTAATACCTCACTAGGATCCCAAAATACAGCTTCGAAATGCTGAATCTGATCATCAATCACTTCAATCCCTTCTGCTATCAATAGTTCTTGCATGCGGTTGGGGCGATCAAAAAAATGCTTCCCTGTCAGAACACCTGAACGATTGACCACTCTGTGTGCAGGGACTTCTCGGTTATGATGAGAAGCGTTCATCGCCCAACCCACCATTCTGGCACTGGAGGTCATCCCAAGGTATTTTCCAATAGCCCCATAGGAAGTGACCCTCCCCTTTGGTATCAGTTTCACTACATCATAAACATCTTGAAAAAATGACGATCTTTGACTCATCTTATTAATGCAATATAATTAATCTCAAAATGAAAAATTTACTCATTACTGGTGCTTTAGGCGGTTTAGGTAAGCCAGTGACCCAGTACTTTTCAGAAAATGGATTTCAGATTTTCGGGACAACTTCCCCTAACAAGGGTGCGTCCGATAGCCAGAACATCAAATATTATCCGGTAAACTTATTTGATGAATTGGCAACAGAAAAATTTATTTCTGACCTAAGAAAAGAAACCGAAAGTCTTCAAGCCGCAATATTACTCGTTGGAGGATTTGCCATGAATAATTTATACAATGCCACCGTTGCTGATTACGAGGAAATGTTCAAATTAAATTTTTTTACTGCCATCAATGTGATTCGACCTGTCCATAAATGGATGACTGAAACGGGAGGGGGTCATCTCTTCATAATAGGCGCTCGGCCTGTATTTGAAGGTAATAGTGCGCATTTATTGCCTTATACGATTTCAAAAAGCATGCTACTACAGTTAACCCATTCATTGAATGAGTCAAGTATTACCGATCATGTGTTCACTTCACTATTGGTCCCTGGAACCATCGACACGCCCGCTAACAGAAAACAAATGCCACAAGCCGATTTCACGAAATGGACACAATCAAAAGAAATTTCAAATCAGATTAAAGAGGTTTTGGAAGGACACAACCTTTCATCCAGAGTGCCTGTAGTAAAATTTTATTAACACGGCGGACAATAACTAATTGAAAAAAAACTAACCAAAAAGATTTTTTTTTCGTGTAATAAAGGATGCTAAGATTTGATAACTTTACCTTATTAAACAGAATATGCCAGAAATTATAAAAACTACCGAAATCGCAAAAAAATATGTGATGGGAAGCGAGATCATTCATGCGCTCAACTCGGTATCTATTACCATTAATAAGGGAGAGTACGTCGCTTTTATGGGCCCCTCAGGTTCAGGAAAATCAACCCTTATGAATATTATTGGATGCCTAGACACGCCTTCATCAGGCAGGTATGTTCTCAATAACAATGATGTAAGTGATCTTACTGAGAATGAACTTGCGGAAATTAGAAACAAAGAAATAGGCTTTGTTTTTCAGACGTTCAATCTCTTGCCACGTGCTTCTTCTCTTGAAAACGTTGCTTTGCCATTGGTTTATGCTGGTTTTTCCAAGAACGAGCGTGAAGAAAAAGCCTATGAAGTGCTGGAAAGAGTAGGATTAGGTGATAGGGCGTATCACAAACCCAATGAACTATCAGGTGGGCAAAGACAAAGAGTGGCTATTGCGCGTGCTTTAGTCAATGATCCTAGCATCATTTTAGCTGATGAGCCCACAGGAAATTTAGACTCCAAAACTTCCTATTCTATTATGGATTTATTTGAAAAATTGCACGAAGAAGGCAACACCATTGTGATGGTAACGCACGAGGATGATATTTCCAAGCTTGCCCATCGAATTGTGCGATTACGTGATGGATTCATAGAGACAGATCTAGAAAATAAAGATATCATCAAATCTCAATTAATCTGATTTTGGCAAATAAAATCTACACCAAAACAGGGGATAAGGGGAATACGTCATTATTAGGAGGTAAAAAAGTGCCCAAGTCAGATCTGCAAATTGAAGCCTATGGAAACGTGGACGAGCTTAATGCCTTTGTGGGGTTGCTTCGAGATAAATTATCCGCTCAAGAGAAAGTCAAAGATCAGCTTTTTAAAATTCAACATGATTTGTTCATATTGGGATCCCTATTGGCTTGTGCTACAGAATTCAAGGAAATGAACCTTCCTGAAATCACGGAGCGCGAGATCAAATTACTAGAGCAATGGATCGATGAATATGATCAGGATCTCCCAAAACTTACTGCATTTATTTTGCCTGGTGGTCATGAAATTGTCTCAACTTGTCATGTCTGTCGTACAGTATGCCGAAGAGCCGAAAGATCCATTATTAAATGGTCGGAAATTCAAGAAACAGAAAAAAATATCATCCCTTATATCAATCGACTATCCGATTATTTCTTTATTCTTGCTAGAACAATAGCCAAAGCGTTAGATTCCCCTGAAACCCTTTGGATATCCGATCAAAAGAATCAATATTTTAAATAACCTTGTCAATGAACATCGCTGTCTCAAAGACTTCTCACCCTAGATTAGCATCCACTGATTTGAAAAGTCCAGTATTCGGGAAAATCTATTCAGATCACATGTTTGTCGCTGATTTTGCCAATGGGCAATGGCAAGATTATAGGATAGTTCCTTACGGGAACATCAGCATAAGCCCTGCCAACACTACCTTGCATTATGCCTCAACCATTTTTGAAGGTCTCAAAGCGTATCGCAATCTGCATAATGAAGTAGTTGTTTTTAGACCCTCGGACAACGCAAAAAGGATGATCAAAAGTGCAGAACGCATGTGTATGCCTGCCGTTCCTGAGTCCTTGTTTATGGAAGGTCTTACAGAGTTACTGAAATTGGATCAAGGTTGGATTACCCAGCATGCGGGTACTTCCTTATACGTGAGGCCCTTTCAGTTTGCAATGGATCCTTATGTCGGTATACGCCCGTCCGATACCTATACATTTATGATTATCACAGGTCCAGTTGAGTCCTATTATTCCCAACCAGTGAAGGTAAAAATAGAAACCCAATATACGCGTGCTACAGCCGGCGGTACTGGTTTCGCAAAAACTGGCGGTAATTATGCCGCTGCACTAAGACCTGCTTTAGAAGCGCAAAAAGAAGGATATGATCAGCTAATCTGGACAGATAGTGTGTCCCATGAGTATGTCGAAGAATCCGGAACCATGAATCTTATGTTTGTCATCAATGACACGCTGATAACAGCACCCACTGGGGACACTATATTAAAAGGAATCACCAGAGATAGCATCCTAACCCTCGCCAGAGACAAGGGTATGAAGGTTGAAGAAAGACCAATTAAAGTTACAGAAATCATTGATGCCCTCAAAAAAGGAATTTTGCAAGAGGCTTTTGGCGTAGGAACCGCTGCCACCGTTGCTCCCATTCAATCTATCGGACTCAATGGAGTCAATTATGAAATGCCAGATGTGCGTCTTAGCCAATATTCTCAGGGTTTTTTAGAAAATCTTAACCAAATCAAATCTGGTGTTTTGGAAGATAAACATGGATGGATTTATAAGGTCTTAGATTAAAAATATAATATTTCTCCAAGGAAGAATTCATCATCAGCAAAACCTATTGGATCTTTTAGTGTTTTATTGATTGGCTTTTTGACTTTTGCATTTCTTCAACTCAGTAGTTGTCATTCAGATGACAAAGAAATAGAACATGACCCCTCTCTCGATATCGGGGAAGCAGATTCTGTATCAATAGATTCCTCAATTGTTGAAATAAAAGATTCAACGTACCTCTCTAGTGATCGTTTATTAACTCAATTCGGCCATTCGCTGCCTGTTGTGAAAATAACCATTGACGAAAAGGATCTTTGGTCAGAAGATTCTGGATTGTTTGTGGTTACAGATGAATGGGTCATTCATGAAAATAGATGGCAATATTATCCAACAATTGGCCATTGGAAATTGATATTGAACGATACGGTCCTATTCAACAGGCAAAGGATTAAATGAGTGAGACCATAAATAGAAAAATTGCTCGAAGAAGCAAAACCGTGATAAAAATTTAGCTGCCTAAGTTGGTGCTATTTATTAGAATAATTTTGGCAATCTAGAATTGCGGCCTGTTTATCTCCACCTTTTATCTATCTTCGTGCTACAATAAATTTTTCACTAAACAAAGTTTTTGATCCCATGACAGCTGATCAATTAAAAGACTTGAAGGTCCGTGTAACGGCCTTGAGGAGGTATCTTTGACTACGATAATAAGAAGAAAGAGCTCGAAGAGCTTGAATTAGTATCGTCCCAACCCGACTTCTGGACAAATCCAGATGAAGCGGAAAAAACAATGAAAGTGATCCAAGGTAAAAAATCTTGGACAAACAGTTACGAAAAACTCCAAGAGGCCGTTGGAGATACTGAGACCCTTTATGAGTTCTTAGAAATGGGCGAAGTTGCTGTTTCTGAAGTAGAACACGCCTATCAATTAGCGATAAAGGGTGTAGAAGACTTGGAGCTCCGGAAAATGCTCTCGTCAGAAGAAGACCAACTTTCGGCTATGCTGCAAATCAATCCCGGAGCAGGCGGCACTGAAAGCAATGATTGGGCAGGGATTTTAATGCGCATGTACATCATGTGGGGGGAATCAAACGGCTACAAAGTAAAAGAAGTTGAATTTCAACCAGGTGACGTCGCCGGCGTAAAATCTGTTACCCTAGAATTTGACGGGCCTTTGGCCTATGGCTTTCTTAAATCAGAAAATGGAGTACATCGTTTGGTAAGAATTTCTCCATTTGATAGCGGAGGTAGGCGACATACTTCTTTTGCTTCTGTCTATGTGTATCCCGTCGTGGATGATAGTATTCAGATTGAAATCAATCCTAATGATGTGGAAATGCATACTTCGAGATCAGGAGGTGCTGGAGGTCAAAATGTGAATAAAGTAGAAACCAAAGTGCAGTTGACGCATAAACCAACAGGCATAGTGGTCGTTTGCCAAGAGGATAGATCTCAATTGGGCAATAAGGAAAGGGCCATGAATATGCTTAAATCGCGACTCTATCAAATAGAAGTCGAAAAGCAAAATGCTGAAAGAGACAAGATAGAAGCCGGCAAAATGAAAATTGATTTTGGCTCACAAATCCGAAATTATGTCTTGCATCCCTATAAATTGATAAAGGATGCGCGCACAGGATATGAAAGGACTGATGTTCAAAATGTATTGGATGGGGATATTACCGATTACATCAAAACATTTTTGCTTCGACAGCAGAATTGAAAAATTAACATACCCATAGACACCCTTTGTTAGGTAACTAAAATGGCTAAAATATATACCCTTAATTTTTGGTTACTTTGCGCAAGTTCCTTTCTTTTCTTTTCGTCCTTTTCGATGATTCTTCCCGAACTACCAGACTATCTGGCTAGCTTAAAGGGACAAGAATACCTAGGACTGATCGTATCTTTATTTACTTTAAGCGCCGCTATTTCACGGCCCTTCAGTGGGAAATTGACAGATCGATGGGGACGAATACCTGTGATGGTTGTAGGTGCGACCATTAGCGGTTTGGCTGCTCTCATCTATCCCCTGACAACGACAGTCTTTGGCTTTCTTTTGATCCGGCTACTTCATGGCTTCAGCGCAGGGTTTAAGCCGACAGGAACTTCGGCCTATGTTGCAGATATCATACCCGTACATCGCCGAGGCGAGGCGCTCGGGATGTTAAGTATGTTTGGGACCATTGGGATGGCCTCTGCCCCTATTCTAGGGTCTTGGATTTTCTTAAACTACGATATCAACACCTTATTTTATTGCAGCTCCCTTTTTTCTATTGGCTCGGTAGCCATTCTCTTTGGCATGAAAGAAACGTTAATTACCAAAGAGCCATTCAAGCTCTCACTGTTGAAGATAAAAAGAGAAGACCTCTATGAATCCTCGGTATTACCCCCGTCCGTGATCATGATCTTAACGACCTTTTCCTTTGGCACGATCATCACACTTTCTCCCAATTTTAGTGGCTTTTTAGGCATTGAAAACAGGGGATTATTCTTTTCTTTCTTTACAGGCTCCTCGTTACTCGTAAGGATTATAGGTGGTAAACTTTCAGATAAATATGGACGCATTGCTGTTTTAAGATTTAGCACGTTTTGGCTGTTCATAAGTATGATAGTGATCGGTTTTTCTAACAATACGACCACTTATTTCGTGGGTGCATTCATGTTTGGCATCGGATATGGCCTCAACTCGCCGACGTTATTTGCATGGGCCATAGACTTGTCTCTAGTGAAAAATATAGGCAGAGGCATTTCCACCTTATTTATTTTCTTAGAAGTGGGTATTGGATTGGGTGCTCTGATCACTGGCTCCTTGTATCAGGGGGTTAATGAAAGATTTCCATTTTTGTTTGTTGGATCTGGTTTATTTTCATTGCTTGCATTTCTATTGCTGTTAACCAAAAAAAGATGAAACCTCAATTCATCCGATATATTTATTTAGTGTTTGGGATTATAAATATTGCCGGCCATATTCTCTCAAATGAAGACTTGCTCAACTACTCAAAACCGTTATTGATGCCGTTGCTACTGTATTATGTCTATCAATCTCAAATGAACCAAGTCACAAGCAGAACCTTACTCCTTTGGGCCGCCCTTTTATTTGCCTGGTTTGGTGATTTGGCACTAATGCTACCCGAACAGTATTTTCTTTTTGGCGTCGCCTTCTTCTTTGCCACACAAATATGCTATATTATATTATTTCAGCGCTCAACAGTTGACGGTATTACTTTTAACTTAAGACCCATTTTATCTTATCTCGTATACGCTGTCTTTCTGTTTTATGTACTCCTCCCGCATGTAGGTAATTTATTTTTTCCTGTTTTGATATATGGCTTGAGTCTCATCGGAATGGCGGCTGTGGCACGACTAAGAAAAGGAAAAACACCGGATCAAAGCTATGTTCTAGTCACTTTGGGGGCTGGTCTCTTTTTAATATCAGATTCGTTATTGGCGCTAAATAAATTCGTAGCTCCGCTGTCCTATGGCGCCACAGCAATCATGACCACTTATATCGCCGCACAATACTTAATCACCGAAGGAATCCTGAAAGATCAAACCACAGATAAGTAGCAAATGGCAACTGTTGGCCTAGATTATTTAGATGTTACATTTAAGCGTAAATCACTCAAAAAATTCTCTCATTTTTTCGTAAAACCCTTTCTCATTTTTAGAGGGATCTGGAACGAAATTTTTAGAATCTTGAAGTCCTTCCAAAATAACACGCTCTTCTTTAGTAAGAACCTTAGGTGTCCAAACATTGATGTGAATTAATTGATCTCCTCTTTTATACCCATCAATATCTTTAATTCCTTTACCCTTCAGACGCAACATCTTACCACTTTGTGTTCCTGAATCAATTTTTATTTTGACCTTACCATCAATCGTCGGAACCTCAAGGGAAGCACCTAGGGCCGCATCAAGAAAAGACAAGTAAAGATCATAGATGACATTGTTTCCATCTCGCTTAAGCTTATCGTCTTCAATTTCCTCTATGACGATCAATAAATCTCCTGCAACCCCACCTGCCACTTCATTGCCCTTACCAGACATTGAAAGCTGCATTCCTTCTGTAACACCGGAGGGTATTTTAATTGAAATAACTTCTTCGATTCGATTCATGCCTGAATTATCCGATCCTGCGCCCTTTTGATCTACCACTTCCCCTGCGCCGCCACAAGAGGGGCAAGTCGAAGAAGTCATCATTTGGCCCAACATGGTATTCATTACTTTTTTGACTTGTCCTGTTCCTTGACAAGATGGGCACGATCTAAAGGTAGTAGCTGGATCTACCATTAGGCGATTTACCTTAATTTTCTTTTCAACACCTTCAGCGATTTCCTGAAGGTTCATTTTTATTTTGATCCTTAAATTCGTGCCTTTTCGCATTCTGCGACCGCTTCTAGAAGAACCTCCTCCAAAAAAACTATCAAAAGGGCTTCCGCCACCTCCACCACCAAAAACATCTCCAAACTGCGAAAAAATATCCTCCATATTCATGGAGCCACCTGAAAATCCTCCGGCCCCACCTACTCCCTGGTGACCAAACCTGTCATAACGACTTCGCTTCTCTTGATTACCTAAAATTTCATAGGCTTCAGCTGCCTCTTTAAATTTATCCTCAGAAGCCTTATCATCGGGATTTTTATCAGGATGATACTTGATCGCGATTTTTCGATAAGACTTTTTGATCTCTTCTGCCGTGGCATTACGATCGACTTCCAATATTTCGTAATAATCTCTTTTACTCATATTATTCCTTGGCTCCTGTAACAACTTTAGCGAATCGAATCACTTTTTCTCCTAAAAAATAACCAGGCTCGACAACGTCAACTATTTTACCTGCCAACTTTTTTTCTGGGACTGGGATTTGTGTGATTGCTTCATGGAAATCTCCATTAAAATCATCTCCTCGACTGACTTCCATTTTTTTCAATCCTTTGGACTCAAGAATGTTTTTAAACTTGTTGAATATAAGCTCAACACCTTCAATTACCCCCTCTGTTCCAGCTTTTAACGCCCGCTCAAAATCATCCGAAACAGGAACTAATGCCTCCATTAAGTCGCGATTAGCTGTGCTTATTAATTCCAAACGTTCTTTTGCCGTTCTTCTTCGGAAATTCTCAAATTCTGAATACAGTCTTAAATATTTGTCCTTTTGCTCAGCTACTTGCGCAATCAGCGTTTCCAACTCATCTATTTCCGAAGGCTCTTCTTCCTTTTGGGTGGCTACATCTACCGTATCTGCTGCTTCGGATTTATTTTTTTTGAGCTCGTCCGAAAGCGAACTTCCATCTTTTTTTTTCTTCTTGGTCATAGATCAAATATTCAATTTTCTTAACACTAGTGTATTACACAATTTTATTGCCAAAATAAAATATTGTGACAATATGACAGACACCTAATTAAGAAATTTCCAGATACGATCCTTCAACTCAACCAACCCTTTTGATTCCCAACTTGAAATATACAAATGTGGCACTTCTGTCAGTTCTGCTGAAATTTCAGTTTGAAGTTCCTCATCTAATAAATCCGACTTTGAAATGGCCAAAATTCGTTGCTTATCCAATAACTGCGGGTTGTGCTTCTCAAGTTCCTTAAGCAAAATTAAATATTGCGTTTTGATATCATCAGCATCTGCCGGAACCATAAAAAGCAATATGCTGTTGCGCTCAATATGTCTTAAAAATCTTGTTCCAAGACCTTTACCTTCAGCAGCACCTTCAATGATTCCAGGTATGTCTGCCATAACGAAAGATTTTCCATCACGGTAATCTACCACCCCCAAATTGGGCGTTAGTGTTGTAAAGGGATAGTCTGCGATTTCAGGCTTTGCAGCAGATATCGCAGATAACAAGGTCGATTTACCTGCATTTGGAAATCCCACTAATCCCACATCTGCTAATAATTTAAGTTCTAGAATAATCGCCTTTTCAATAGCATCCTCACCCGGTTGCGCATAGCTTGGTGTTTGATTAGTCGCCGTTTTGTAGTGCGTATTTCCCTGACCACCGCGGCCCCCTTTGAGTAGAATTTGAGTATGCCCATCTTCCAGGATTTCCATCAGCTTTTCTCCTGTTTCAGCATCTCGAGCAATAGTACCAATAGGTACTTCAAGGGTAATATCGTCGCCATCTGCTCCAAAACTATTTTGACCACTTCCAGCACCTCCTGCTTGGGCTCTGACATGTTTCCTGAACTTTAAGTGTAGCAAGGTCCAGAGTTGACTATTACCTTTTAGGCTAATGTGTCCCCCTCGACCACCATCTCCACCATCAGGGCCTCCTTTGGGCACATGTTTCTCTCTGCGAAAATGAACAGAACCAGCGCCTCCTGCACCTGAACGTCCAAAAAACTTTACATAATCAATAAAATTCGAAGCCAATATCTTTTAGTTAAACGGATCTAGTTCTTTGCAAATCGCATTAAAAATTGTGGCTATTGATCCAACACCATCAATACTGCAAAATTTATTTTGTTTATGATAATAATCAACTACTGGCGTAGTCTCTTCATTGTAAATATTAATTCTATTGTCAATTTTAGCATCATCTTGATCATCTACCCGCCCAGAGGTTTTACCTCGACTTCTCAGACGAGCGCGTAATTCATTTGGGGATACTTCAAGTGCCAGCATCTTTGAAATGGAATAACTAAATTTTTCGAGCATCCCATCTAATGCTTCCGCTTGGGGAACTGTCCGAGGAAATCCATCAAAAATAAATCCTTTAGCCCCTGTTTCCTCCGCTATTTTGTCCTCAACCATTTTAATGACCACTTCATCAGGAACTAAATTACCCTCATCCATATACCCTTGCGCCAAGGTACCTAATGGCGTGCCGTCCCCCAAGTGTTTTCTAAAAAGATCCCCTGTAGACAAATGCACCAACTCATACTTTTTAACTATGTTTTCGCTCTGGGTACCCTTACCAGCTCCTGGAGGTCCAAAAAGTACAATATTTAACATATTTTAAAATTAAAGAGATAAAGATAGTCAAGTTAAAGGTTCTTCATGAGGTATTGGTACATACTAATCATGGCCTTGATATCTTTTAAATTAACTTTTTCATCTGGTGAATGTACATAATCTTCTGGCGCACCAATAAAACACCAGTCTATAGGATAGGGGGAAGCTTGAATTTCTCGACCATCACTCGACCCATTACCTTCAACCTCCAGTTGGTAAGGTATGCCACTTTTTTCAGCCAATTGTATTATTTTATCTAAGAAAAATTTTCTTGGGATGTTGCGATCTCTCAAGGAAATAGCCACACCTTTGCCCGGCATTACCCCTTCGGTAACCCAAGTAATGTCGCTAACTAAGGCACTCCTTAAAGGATACCGTTCCATTAAATACTTCAATAAAAAAGGAACGGTTCCTCCGCCATGTTCTTCATAAGCAGTAAAAGCAATAACTCCATTTTCTAAGGTTTCGGCAACCTTAAGTGCATTATACATGCCGAGGCGATTATCAAGGTAAGGCGATTGAACATATTTTTCCGTCAATCTAAAATTTGATTTAAAGACGAGTGAGGTGCCTCGTTGAATTCCTCTAGGAAAATCATAAAACAAATGCCCCTCTTGAACACGCAGTTTACAATGTATCGGCCCCATCGCATCATGTCCCGTCAGCTCAAACCCCATTTCGGCCTCTGGTCCACCAATCGGTACGAGTTGATCCGCATATCTTACCGTAAAACCTATCGAATCCATATGGGCAAAAATGGCTGTGCGAGGCTTACCAAAAATCATCATGACGGTATCCTGAAATTCTTCACCATATATAAGTTCAGGAAGCACCTTCCATGTATGCATCTGTTCAGTTATGTAGTTCAAAAGAAATTCCTTCATTCTAAACTCTTCACCAGATGGTGAATGGACATTTACCAATTTTTCGAGTAATTTCACAAACAGTTAATGATTTTGGAAAGCAAAGATGTATTACCCTTTCGAAAAAACAAATTATTACCTCAGTGACAAACTGATCACAAAAAAAGCATCTATGGAATATCTTGTGGTTTATCTATCGAGTTCTTTTCGATTTATTTTGGGGCCTTCCTTGGGTATTGGGTTGAATATGGGTGTTTTGTTAACGACACTTTTAACTGCCGCGGGCATGATGTCGACCGTTTTAATTATCACTTATTTTAGCGAGCAGATCAAACAACTGACACGATATCTTTTTAAAACGAAAAAAAAGAAAGTGTTCACGACTAAAAAACGAAAATTTATCAAAATCTGGAACGCTTATGGCATTAAAGGAGTAGCGTTTTTTACCCCTATTATCCTAAGCCCAGTAGTGGGGGCAATCCTCATTAATGCCTTCAGTAGTAGAAAAATTGATATCATCAAATGGATGTCATTAAGTGCTTTTTTTTGGGCTTTAGTTGAAAGCACCCTTTTCTTTTATGCAGAAAATACCATCACAAGATTACTTGATGGATTTTGAGATGTTGAAATCATTGTCATTCGATATTTCAAGAAATTTTTATTTTTTAACCGGCCTTATTAACAAAATAGACGATAATTTCAGGCTGACTATTGGTGCTATTACTTTAAATAAAAAACATCTCAAAAAAGATAGGCCGTTGAAATACTACCCAATTATCTTTGCGCCATGCAATTAAAAAATGACCTAATCCTTAGAGCAGCAAAAGGTGAAATCACAGAAAGGACCCCTGTATGGCTCATGCGACAAGCTGGGAGGATTTTGCCCGAATACAGAAAGATCCGAGCAAAACTGAGTGGCTTCAAGGAACTCGTAGAAACTCCAGAGTTAGCTGCAGAGGTGACCCTGCAGCCGGTGGACTTGCTTGATGTCGACGCGGCCATTATTTTTTCAGATATATTAGTGGTACCTGAGGCTATGGGTTTGACTTATCAAATGCTTGAAAAAAAAGGGCCCTATTTTCCAAAAACCTTAAAAACCATACAAGACCTAGATCAATTACATATCATTGAAGGCGATGAATTAACCTATGTTTATGACGCCATAAAAATCGTTAAAGCCGAACTCAATAGCCGCGTACCTCTCATTGGGTTTGCAGGTGCTCCGTGGACCATATTTTCGTATATGGTGGAGGGTGGTGGAAGTAAAACTTTTTCTGAGGCCCGGAAATTTTTAATTCAACAACCCCAACTTGCTCATCAGGTGCTTGAACTGATTACCAAGAGCACCCTCAATTATCTGAAAAGACAAGTAGCTGCAGGGGCGGATCTGGTTCAAATATTTGATTCATGGGCGGGTATCCTTTCCCCTAGTCAATATCGCGAATTTTCACTACCCTATATTGAACAAATAGTACGCTCACTCGAGACAGTTCCTGTCACCGTTTTTGCGAAAGGTGCTTATTTTGCAATGAAAGATATGAATAATTTATCCTGTCAAACTATAGGACTGGATTGGAATATGGACATTCAGAAAGCCAAGCGCTTGTTGGCTGACAAAACGTTGCAGGGAAACTTAGATCCAGCAATACTCTATGGTGATAAAAATCAAATAGAAAAGGCGACCGACCAGATGATGAAACAGTTCATAGGTCATCCGCACATTGCCAATTTAGGACATGGCGTCTATCCGGATACCCACCCAGATCAAGTCAAAATATTTATCGAAGCAGTAAAAAAATTTAATTCTTGAAAAAATTAAGCAGTATTTGATCGGCTGAGGCCTCTGCTAGAAGTAACTTAACATCAATAGGAACTACGCCAGAATGCTCGCACACAATTCCTCCTCCAAGATTGGCCAATTCAGCCCAAAAGGCCAGAGGTAAATTCAAGGCAATCCCTAGCGCCGCTATAGCGATCACAGTATCACCGGCACCTGATACATCCGCAATAGACCTGATATGTGCGGGGTGGCGGACTTCTTCTTCTTTGTTTTTGGCAAAAACACCATATTCGGAAAGTGTCACCAAATAATTTTCGCAAGAAATTTTATGATCCAATGCAAAAATTGCTTTGACAATTGAATCTAAATCCCCAGGATTAATGTCCATTTTCATTCCCTCCCTCAATTCATTTAAATTGGGTTTAAAAAGAGTTGCTCCTTTGTAGTGACTGAAATTACGCTTTTTGGGGTCTACCGCAACGGGAATTTTCAGACGCCGAGCTTCGGCAATAACTTGTTCAATAACGACTTCATCCAAGCAGCCCTTATCGTAATCTTGAAGAATTACGGCGTTACAGTTAGGTAATAACGCTGAAATTCGCTCCAAAAACGTTTGCTGATCCTTCTTGCATAATAAGTCACTTTGCTCCTCATCAATCCTCAACAGCTGATGGCCCGTCGAAATAACTCGATTTTTTCGTGTCGTCATCCTCAGATCACTTTTGATCATTCCTTGAGTAGACATGCCACTTTCCGATATTAATTTCAAAAAATTTTCTCCGGTAAGATCTTCGCCTATTACCGAACAAAGCACGGGTGTCGCACCAAAAGAGCGAACATTCAAAGCGACATTAGCTGCCCCGCCGAGGCGCTCATCTCTAGAAGTTACATTTAAAACGGGCACGGGGGCTTCGGGTGATATCCTATCTACAGATCCATAAATGTAGGCGTCCAACATGACATCCCCTATGATAAGGATCTTTAGCTCTTTAAATGCTTCAAATAACGCTTCAAGCCCATTAAACTGCATACCCTTAGATTAGTTTTTTCAGTGCATTGGTGATGCGTTCTAGTGCGGTTCGTAAATCATCTTCAGAGGCTGCATAAGAAAGTCTCAAACAATTTGGCTCTCCAAATCCTTCTCCAGAAACCAATGACACATGCGCTTCTTCTAATAAATACAGACACAGATCAGCAGAATCTTTAATGTCTTTTTTTCCAAAATAACTACTGACATCTGGGAAAAAGTAAAAAGCACCTTGAGGCATATTGGCCTCTATTCCTGGTATTTCTTTTAATAATTCATATACCAACGCCCGTCGATGATAATACGCGTTAGCCATTTCTTTTGACGCTTGCTGCGGAGCAGTCAATGCCGTCAATGCTGCACGTTGGGCAATAGAGCAATTTGCTGAGGTAATCTGCCCTTGAACTTTATTGGCAGCCTGAGCTAACCATAATGGAGCACCAATATAGCCAACCCTCCATCCTGTCATGGCAAACCCTTTTGCGAAACCATTGACCGTTACTGTACGGTCTTGCATACCTGCAATAGATCCAATACTGACATGTTCGCCTACAAAATTGATCAACTCATAAATTTCATCTGAAATAACCACAATATTGGGATGCGCACTCAATACCGAAGCCATAGCCTCAAGATCTCCCCTAGAGAAAACAGAACCGGTTGGATTACAAGGTGAAGAAAAAATAACTGCCTTTGTTTTTGGCGTGATTGCAGCCTTTAACTGAGCCGCACTAGCTTTAAAATCATCCTTTAAAGCCCCCTTAATAAACACACATTTACCCTCCGCCAATTCGACTAAAGCAGAATAGCTCACCCAAAAAGGTGAATAAATAATAACTTCGTCCCCGGGATTTAATAATGCCAAAAAAATATTTGCAATGGACTGCTTGGCCCCATTGGATACAACGATTTGAGAAGCCGTATAATTAAGGTGATTTTCTCTTTTGAATTTTTCACTAATAGCCTCTCTGAGATCTAAGTAACCATTAACCGGTGGATACGCAAAATACTTTTGCTCATCAATCGCAGCTTTAGCTCCTTCTTGAATATGTTTAGGTGTCTTGAAATCAGGCTCTCCCAAACTTAAGCCGATCACATCAACTCCTTTTTGCTTCATTTCCCTAGCCCTTGCAGCCATCGCCAATGTCGCTGACTCAGACATTGCTTTTATTCGTTCAGAAAGTAAATCCATTTATCTTTTTTAATTAATTGCGCAAAATTACCATTAATGATTCTCTTGCAACAAGATTATGTGTTGTTTTTAATAACTCTAACTAATTCTATATCTGATGGTCCCATCATTAGAATCTTCATTTCTGTTTTTTTGGCCTTTCCTTAAAGAGAACTTCCATTTTTTTTAGTCTTTTAAGACCAAAATAATGAAGATCATAGGCTCATCAACCGTATTATACAATCTCTTTTATATAAAAAAAGCTCCCGAAGAAGCCTTTAATATTTTGTAGATGAGCAGTAATTAAGAAGCACAAAACTCTTTAAGTCTTCGATTCTTACTCGGCTCACGCAATTTCTGTAGTGCCTTTTCTCGTATTTGTCGAACGCGTTCTCTAGTGAGTCCCATTGCATCTCCAATTTCCTCTAAGGTGTAAGGATTGTCCAATCCAATTCCAAAACTCATCATGATCACCTCTCTTTCTCGAGCTGTCAACGTAGACAACGCCCTGAGTGTTTCTACCTTTAATGAATCATTAAACACCAACTGCCCATCGGTTGGTCCTGTAGTTACATTTTCCAAAACATCGAGTAACGAGCCCGATTCTTCTTCACCAAATGGTGCATCCATGGAGGTTTGCTTCACCTCCGCTCCAAGAGTATTTCGAATTTCACTTGGCTTCATATCCAAAATTTCAGCTAACTCTTCTTCGGTTGGCTCACGCTCATATTTTTGCTCCAATTCAGCATAAGCCCTTCTGATCTGATTTATCGCTCCGGACTTGTTCATAGGTAACCTGACAATCCTAGACTGCTCAGCCAATGCCTGCATGATCGACTGCCTGATCCACCATACCGCATAGGATATGAACTTAAATCCTTTTGTTTCATCAAATTTCTTAGCTGCCTTGATCAAACCTAGATTTCCTTCGTTGATCAAATCATTAAGAGGTAAGCTTCTGTTCTGGTATTGCTTAGCAACTGAAACGACAAATCTTAAATTGGATTTAACTAACTTTTCTAATGCCAATTGATCCCCTTCACGAATTCTTTGGGCTAGATTCACTTCTTCATCAGGCGTAATCATCGAAACATTACTTACCTCAGTAAAGTACTTCTCTAGGGTATGACTTTCACGTCTGTTGGTAATGGATTGGGTTATCTTTAATTGTCGCATACGTGTTAGTTAGTTATTAAATTCTAATTTAACTGGATAAAGGCTTTACTCAGATGTCCGGATTTGTAATGCTTAAATTCAAGTTTTAAGGCTAAAAACGACCTCCTTTGATCATACTAAAGTCGGCGAATTTAACAAAAAAAAATGACCTAATCAATGTTTTAGGACCTTAACTTCCAATACTAATGCATTAATATAAATAAACTTAACTAAAATCCATCATCTATTAAGTAACTAATCACTTCAAAAAGTTTGATGCTTTATATAAACAAACAAATATTTATTCAATATTGACGATCAATTGATGATAAAATTGGACCGAAGACAGGTAAGATTCGACTGAAATTCGCTCGTTCAATCCATGAAATCCCGCCGCTGATATCCCCGATATTTTCGCAGGATTCATTCGGTAACTACTTTCTGAAATAGTCACGAAATACTTAGAATCAGTCCCCGCAGGCAATAAAAAAGGTGAAACCACTACGTCTCCAAAGACTTGTTTGACAGTCTTTTCAAGTAGTTCAAATGCTTCAGTATTAGCACTAGAAACGGGCGAAGCTTCATATCCTCCGCTTGGTAGTGGGGTGATTTGAATCCTAGGATCATTTACTACCTCTAAAACATGATCATATACTTCTTGTATGCTTTGACCGGGCATTATCCGGAAATTTATCACAACCGAGGCGGTAGTAGGGATCACGTTGTCTTTTATTCCCCCTTCAATCATGGTGGGTGCTGTCGTTGTATGGGCATTCAATTGTTTCAAAATCATGGATTCAGTCATCCATAAATTGGCAAATACCATTCGTCTAAAAAAGTGCATTTCTGGCCCTAGATATCTAAGTTGCTCCGCGACTGGTGCTATTAGGTAATCAAATTGATTTTGTTCCAATTGAACAATCGCTTTTGCCAAAGACCCTATAGTGTTATCCTCCGTCGGCGTTGAAGAGTGACCCCCTAAGGTATTAATGGTTAGTTTATAAGAAACATAACCCTTCTCTGCAGTTCCTATCAGGGCAACAGGTCGCGTGATTCCAACCAACTTCCCATCCATAAGAGGTGCCCCTTCATCAAGCGAAAATTTTAATTTGACCCCATTTTTTTTCAAATACGATACTATTAAACCTGCCCCATTATTCCCTCCCACTTCTTCATCATGACCAAAGCCAAAATACAAGGTTCTAGCAGGTCGAAATCCTTTTGAAAGCAGTAGCTCCATCGCTTCTAGCGTAGCTAGGACCCCAACCTTGTCATCCAAAGCCCCACGACCATAAATATATCCATCAAGAATATCTCCTGAAAAAGGTGGCGCCTCCCACTTGGTCAACGAAGCAGAATCTACTGGTACTACATCATAGTGAGAATAAATTAAGGCTGGACTGGAATCCGACTGACCACTCCATTGATAGAGCAAGGTATAACCTCCCAAAATTCTTTTTTCCAGTAAGCTATCGACCAATGGAAAAGCAGTTGCTACGTATCTCAAAAATCCTGAAAATGCAGTCGTATCCAACAATAAAGGATCACTATAAGAAATAGTTCTAAATGCCAATGCATCTTGAAATCTCCTAATCGCCGATTCCGGAACCGTCACACTTGCAACCTTTTGGTAGTTGCGTTGTAAGGATTTAAAAGTCAATGTTTTGAAAAGAATGAAACTGCAAAACAGAACTATCAATACTAAAAAGGAAAAAAATATCTTTCGTAAATTCATCTAATTCACCCTGTATCATCTTAGATACATTTTTCTAAAAATATTACCCAAAAATGAATAAATTAATTAATTAACCTACTTGAAGATATTAATTCTACCAAAAAAAAGCATAGAAAGCTACGAAGGCTTATTAATTCCTCGTAAAGTACGAATGGCAAATATGAAGCCAATCCCACACAAAATAGTGCCTAGAATAAAAGGCGATCCTGGAAAGTAGAAAGGGGCATCATCAGAAGTAAAATAGGCGAAAATGGTCGTCATCAATGGTGGCCCTATAATAGAAGTAATGCTCATTAAACTAGTGAGTCCCCCTTGTAGCTCTCCTTGTTCGTCTGGATTAACTTTAGTGGACATCAAAGCTTGCATGGTGGGCCCAGCTAATCCGCCCATTGCATACGGAAACATGACCACATAAATCATCCATCCCTCAGTAGAAAACGCAATTAAAAGCATTCCCAGCATGTTAAAAGAAAGCCCGACATATATGGCTTTTACCTGTCCCAATATCCGCACGGCATGTCTGATGATCACCCCTTGCACAAGGACAATCATCAAACCAACATACCCAAATGAATAGCCTACCTGTGCTTCATCCCATTGAAAACGCTCAATGGTAAAATACGCCCAGGTAGATTGTGTGGCATGATGGGCTATATAAATATAAAATAACGTAATTGATAACCCAATGATCAAAGGATGCTTTTTAAGCTGCTTAAATGTTCCAAATGGGTTTGCTCGAGCCATCGTAAAAGGTCTTCTATTTTCTTTTGGCAGTGATTCAGGCACCATAAAATAGCCATAAAGCCAATTTAATAGGGCTATAGCAGCCGCTGCAAAAAAGGGGATTCTTGATCCAATATCACCGAGTATACCCCCTATAACTGGACCAATGATAAACCCCAAGCCAAATGCCGCACCCAACATGCCGAAATTTTGCGTGCGCTTTTCTGGCGTCGAGATATCTGCTATATAAGCAGATGCCGTTGTGAAACTGGCCCCACCAATTCCTGCGATTAGTCTTGCCAAAAACAACCACCAAAGACTTGATGAAAAAGCCACCAGCAAGTAATCTATACCTAAGCCAAATAGTGAAAAAAGTAGAATCGGGCGCCTACCAAATTTATCGCTCAAACCCCCGAGTATTGGTGAGAAAATAAATTGCATAAACGCATAAATGAACATCAGCCATCCCCCATATCTAGATGCCTGGCTTACATTTTCACCACTCAATTCCATGATTAATTTTGGAATAACCGGAATAATAATTCCCAAACCGATCACATCGATAAGGACGGTAACAAAAATAAACCCTAGCGCGGCCTTTTGATTTTTCATTTCAGAATTGAGTGGCGCAAAACTAGCTTATTATCATTTAAACCAAATGATTGTTTTGCCGAACACCATTACAGAAAAAATGAACACTTTCCACATTCCAAAAAAAAATCTCAAGTGATCTACTCTCTCTTACAGTGTGAGGGGTGGCGTGGTCTTTAGCTCGAATAAAACCCAATAGCTGGACACTAAAATTGAAGTCTGCGAGTCAAATAGATAAATCGGATGATATGCAAAAGGGCCGCTAACGAAAGGGCCGCAGACAAAGCATACCACACTCCCGAGACCCCCATCTCAAAGGTAAATGCCAACAAGTAACTTCCCGGTATGGCACAAATCCAATACACAAAAAAAGTCACCAGAGTAGGGACTTTGACATCCATTAACCCTCTTAATACGCCTAATCCAACTGCTTGGAGGCCATCTGAAATTTGAAACCCCGCTGCAATAATCAGCAATCCTAAGGCTATTTCTTTTACCGCTATTTCATCAATGTACAAATCCACCAAAAAGCTACGAAATAGCACGATTAACATAGCCGCTAATGCCATGAATATCACCACCAAAACAAAACTAGAGACCCCTGCCCGTTTTAAATTGCTAAGATCCTTTTTCCCCATTTGATTCCCTATGCGAATGGCTGCTGCTGCGCCTAACCCTGACGCGGCCATATAGGTCACGGCCACCATATTCAGCGCTATTTGATGCGCCGCCAAAGCTTCCGCGCTAATCCAACCTACCATAATGGCGGCCATTGAAAACGCGCCAATCTCAAAAACATATTGTAAGCCGGAGGGAATTCCAATGTGTAATAATTTCCTAACTACGCCTACATCAAACTTCCATTTGAACCCTTTCCATAAGTCTCGAATCAAAAACATCATCAATAAAACCATGATAAATCTAGAAATCAAGGTAGCATAACCCGCTCCATTCAATCCCATTACTGGAAAGCCAAACTTTCCATAGATAAATAAATAGTTTAAACCAATATTGATCATGTTGGCCACAATTGAAACAATCATGGGGCTAAAAGTATTAGATTGTCCTTCCGAAAATTGTCTGAAAGCCTGAAAAATCATCATCGGTAAGAGCGAGAATGAAATAATAACGAGATAAGGTTTCGCCGCTATCGCAACTTCAGGTTCCTGACCAAATAAATGCAGAAAGGGTGCTAAAATTAATACAGAGAAACACATCAATATGGCTAGCACTCCATTTAATAGGAACCCATTCTGCAAATAGACAAGCAATTTCGACCTATTTGAAGGATCTGCTGCTACTAAAGGTGTTATGGCATAACTCACGCCTATCCCAAAAAGCATGAATACATGAAAAAAAGTACCTGCAAAAGTGGCGCCTGCCAGCGGAATTACCCCTATTCTTCCTACCATCATCGTATCTGCTACCGATACCATAATATGACCCAGTTGTCCTATGATGACCGGCAATGCCAGTACAATGTTTTTTCTAAAATGTTCCTTTATGGTCATTAAATTATGTAAGAATTCGGGGCGAATTTAAACATTTATACCCAGCAGTCGAGTCCCTTATTTATGAAGAATGGTTACTCCCTTAAAGTTACTGACATGAACCAAGGAACAAGACCTATTCTTCGCGAACGTCTTTAATTAATCATCAGAAAAATTATAAAATTTCAAACAATACAATCTATGTTCAGTAGACCTACGCGACTCCCGCTATAGGGTATTTGGCCATTAAGACACATCTCAACGCCCTTTTGCGAGGGCGGGTTTTTGATCTAAAAACCTTCCATTTCTGTCTATCCCAAACTCATATCTCTATCCAGTGAATGGCAGGGGTAACTGTTTCTTCTTTTAATTCTCACATAGCCCTCCTCATGGATATCTCAAAGTAATACTCACCGCAAAGACACCCGTTTTTCCCTATGTAATATTGAAATAGTCGAAAATAAAAATGATACCGATAGCGAAATTCTTAAAATACCGCTTACCATAAAGACTAGATTGTCAACTTGAATTAACGACCTAATCTTTGCACGCACTATCCACCTATTTTCATGAATTCGTTGACTGTCTTTTTTTATCCAGAAATATAAGATGAATCATGATTTATACCCTATTTGTCGAAAAGAAACCAAAATTAATCTTAAGTGATCAATAATGTTATTTATTAAACTAGATTTAAAGATAAAATCAATATTTTTGAATTTATTGTGCCAAACCCTTAGGGTTAACGCATCGTCATGAACTTAAAATAAAATATGAAGCGCATTTTTTTATTCATCTTTCTAGTTTCTTCTCTTTTTCTAATCCTTATTAACCAAGAATCTTCCCCAGAAAATTCCAGCAACTACGAAATTATAAGGACCACTGATAAGCAATCAAAAGGACTAGAAAAGGAGACAGAAAATGAGGAATCAGACCATCCAGAAATATTTGCTGAAATAGAAAAAATGATCAGAACTGGATATGGTCAAGAAGCGCCAACCTATCAAGCAGGCTATCAATGGGACGCCTATAATAAAATGAAAAATAATGCACAAAGAGCTAGAGCAACAGACGTCTATACTTTTGTTGAACGGGGTCCTGCCAACTATGCTGGCAGGACACGAGCCCTAATCGTTGATGCGGCTGATCCCACTCAAAACACTTGGTTTGCTGGAGCCGCATCTGGCGGTATTTGGAAAACCACTAATGGGGGCGCTACTTGGAAAACCTCCTCAGTTGGCTTGCCAAACTTGGGCACCAATGCATTGGCTCAATCGGCTACGAATCCCAATGTATTATATGCTGGCACCGGGGAGCAAAATGCTGGGAATATTAATGGTCAAGGATTGTTCAAATCAACTAATCACGGTGAATCTTGGTTTCCAATAATAAATCCATTGACCATTCCAGACCTTCAAATGATCGGAAGAATTACGGTAAATCCAACAAACGAGAATCAACTTGTCGTCGTGGGAAGAAATAGCTCATGGGACCCTTTCACCATTTCTTCAGGTATTTATAAATCAATCGATGGTGGGATTTCTTGGTCCAAAAGTCTGACCTTCCAGAATGGACTCATTGTAGATATGGTAGCCAGTGACTACGATAATTGGGATATTCAGTATGCAAGTGTGCGACACAAAGGGATTTATAAATCAATCGATGGTGGTAATACGTGGTCTTTAAAAAGTTCTGGCTTAAATGCGAGCGGGAGAATTGAATTAAGTATTTCAACAGTGGCTGCCGGATTGATTTGGGCTGTAAATGAAGATGGGAATGTGTTCCTATCGAAAGACGGGGCAGAAACTTGGTCTCAGGTAAGTGAAGCAAAAGATGAGGATAATTTTGATGTTCTCGGGGGCCAGGGTTCGTACGATAATGCAGTATTGGCACATCCCTTTGATTCAAATAAAGTCTATGTTGGAGGTGTAAATATCTGGGAATTTACAGCTACGGAAACATCCAAAACTAATAACATACTTGAGAAAGAAGACGTGGGAACAGATGTCTTCATGTCATATATCAACTTCTCAGGAGATTACTCGGGTGGTACACTTGATGTTGGAGCTGTGGGATATGCCAATATTGTAAATATTGAAGTTCGCTTCGGCCAAGGCACTCAAAAAGCGCACCGCTTTACCGTCAGCGGCATGGGTGCTGGCGTACCAGATGCAAATTATATTTATCAAGATTATGTAGAAGTGCCCTTTCAAGTTTGGGATCTCACTAATGACCAACAACTAATGGTTTCCTTTAGGGATCAACAAGAAGATAGTACGTGGAATTTGATCCCAGCTTTAACCACAGGACCTGCTGCTGACCAGTCAAGAGAATATCTCTTTATTCACTTGATAGACTATGCTGAATTGCCCGATAGCGCTATTGCCTTAAATGGTGGACAAACTTATAACCGAATGTATTTCTTCTGGCCTGTTGGCGTGGAGGGATTTGATTTTGATCCAATATCGCTCCCTACATCTAATTTGAAAATTGGGAAAGTTCAAAGAGAAACCATTATTAGAGAAACTTTCAGCATCGCAGACGCCTATCGTAATTATGAAGGCAATAACTCCATAGCTCAATACCTACCCAGATCAGAAGACGGTATACACCCAGATCATCACAGTTTTCACGCGCTCAATTTGAATCAGAATGATTCAACTTTCAATCTTTTAAGCACCAATGATGGGGGCATTTATCTTTCAAAAAACTCGAAGCAACCTGGTCATGCCGATAAAGACTTTGAATATGTAAGCCTAGGTTATAACACGACACAGCTTTATGGCGCCGATAAAATGCCAGGAGAAGATAGATATATTGGCGGCACGCAAGACAACGGCTCTTTTTACACGCCAAAAGGCACTTCGTCTAGCGCCTCCACTAATTACAATTTCGCGCTAGGTGGCGACGGATTTGAAGCCATATGGAACAACCGTGACGGAAACAAAATAATCGGATCAATCTATTTTAACCGATTTTATGCTAGTACAAATGGCGGCACCACTTGGCAAAAAGCTTCTTCCGGTATTGCTGCGGATGATGGGCCTTTTTTGTCTCGACTGTCGAATTCGAGGCGCTATCCCGACCGTCTGTTTGCAATAGGTAAAACGGGCGTTTATGTTTCCAATGATTTTGGTAATAATTGGAAATCAACAAATGTGGATTCTGATTATTGGCTATTTACAAACTATAACGACATCAAAGTGTCGATGGCTGATCCCAAAACAATTTGGACAGGTGGTTACCTCAGTGAAGATTATCGAATATTCGTTTCTCAAGATGCAGGAGCCTCTTTTGAGCCCACTGAAAATTATTCTGAATTTAATATGGGTAATCTCTCGGGATTGGCAACTCACCCTAGTGATGCACAAACGGCGTTTGCCCTATTCTCAATAGATAGATTTCCCAAGATATTGAAGACGAGCGATTTAGGACAGACTTGGACAGATATTTCAGGCTTTGACGGTACGTCTAAAGCAAGTACTCGTGGATTTCCCAATGTCGCCACACACACCCTACTTTGTTTCCCAAATGATCCTGATCACATCTGGGTGGGTACCGAAATTGGTATTGTGGAAAGCTTGGATGGCGGCAACTCATGGGCGTTACTATCGTCAAATCTTCCATTGGTAAAAATCTATTCTATGAAAATTCAAGATGATCAAATTGTATTGGGTACCTACGGTCGCGGGATATGGTCAGTGACCCTTCAAGAAGTAAAAGAAAATATCATTTTTGCGCCAAACATTGATCTGGTATCAATTGATACAGAAGGTAAAACATCCTTCCTGATGACCTATAGTGACACCTTTGATTCTACGCAGATTGTAGTCAATAACCAAGTGATTCACACCCTAGCCAAGCAAGAGCTAGGAACCCGAACTTTTACCATAGATAATCTCAAGATCAATGGATTAAAAAAGATCAAAGCACTGGCCTATTCCAATGGCGCCGAATTTGAATCCGTTGAAAGCACTCAATTATTATATGAAGTATTTGAAGCTAAAAGGGATTTCAAGCATGATTTCAATAACGCTTATGATGATTTTGCCTTTCAAGGATTTTCTAGTGCCTACAAATCGGGATTTCCCGATATCGCCCTACATTCGGACCATGACTATCCGTTATCTACCGAGCTAGTGACTGTTTTAAAAACGCCTATTATTATTGGTTCAACTAATGCCACTATTACTTTCAAGGAAGTCGCCATTGTAGAAACTGGCGAAACTGGCACCGTCTATGGAGATGCCGAATTTTGGGATTACGTCATTGTCGAAGGTTCGAGCGATGGAATCAACTGGATTCCCTTTTTAGCTGGTTATGATGCGAATGCTTACCCAGAGTGGGCTCAATTTTACAATACCCAAAAAGATGGGACTAGTGACCTCTATAAGGACAGAACTATTGATATGTTGGAAACTTTTGAACCTGCAGATATTGTGCTCATCAGATTCCGACTCTATTCTGATCCAGGCGTTAGTGCATGGGGATGGGTTATTGATGATCTCTACATCCAAGATGTTCCGTTGGCCTTGCCCTATGAAAGCCCTATGACGCTCAGCATCTATCCAAATCCGATTAGTACCTCAGCAAAAATCAAATATAAACTACTAAACAAAGGGATATTAACCATGATGGACCTTCAGGGAAAAATACTCCGCGAATATGAACTTGAAGCCTCAACTAACCAATTACTTTTTGAAAAAGGTGACCTTAAATCTGGCATTTACCTTGTTCGTTTAGAATCCGCTGGGATCCATCAAATCAAGAAAATATACATTCAATAGTTCTTTACTCGCTAAATGCTTAAAGCTTATTTTGATCTTTTAAAAATAGAAGCAGGATGCGACGAAGCAGGCAGAGGTTGCTTGGCTGGTCCAGTGGTCGCTAGCGCAGTAATTTTACCCAAAGATTTTAAACATGCTTTTTTAAACGATTCAAAACAACTCCGTGCTTCTCAGCGATCGGAACTCAAATTGGAAATTGAAACTACTGCATTGGCCTACGCCATCGGTTTAGTTACTGCTCAAGAGATAGACTCAATAAATATTCTCAACGCATCTTTTCTTGCCATGCAACGTGCGATCGATACGCTCAAAATGAAACCCCAGCTCCTTTTAATTGACGGTAACAGATATAAGCCACACAATGAGATTGCCTACAAATGTATCATAAAGGGTGACGAAAAATTTTACGCTATCGCTGCCGCTTCCGTGCTAGCCAAAACCTACCGAGATCAACTTATGCATGATTTGGCAATCGAATTCCCTTACTATGGATGGGATACCAATGTAGGATATCCCACAATCAAACATAGAGAAGGACTTCGCAAGCATGGCATAAGCCCCCATCATAGGAAAACCTTTCAGTTATTACCTAGGCAATTAGCGCTTTTCGTTAAATGAACAGGTAACTTTTAATGAGAAATTAAAATCAGCGGTTAATGACACCTCAGATGTGACGCGGTCTTCTTAAATTAGCGCCCATGTCAAACATTCATCTTGTTTCCTGGAACGTCAATGGTATCAGGGCCATTATCAAAAAAGATTTCTTAAAAGACATTAAGGAACTAGCTCCAGACGTACTTTGTCTGCAAGAAATCAAGGCACAGCCTGAAGACGCCAAAATTGCCCTTTCAGTAATGAGCGATTATTATGTCTACACGAATTCTTCCAAAGCCAGAAAAGGCTACTCCGGAACCGCGATCATTTCTAAGCAAAAACCTTTATCCATTTCTTATGATATGGGGATTGAAGAACATGATCAAGAAGGAAGAATTATTACGGCCGAATACGATAACTATTTTCTAGTAACAGTCTATACACCTAATTCTGGGGAAGGCCTAAAAAGATTAGAATACAGAACATCCTGGGATATTGCCTTCAAAAATTACCTCCTTAACTTAGAGAAATCTAAACCCGTGGTGATTTGTGGGGATCTCAATGTTGCTCATCAGCCCATTGATATCGCACGACCAAAAGAAAATTATAATGTATCTAGTGGATACACCCAAAAGGAAATTGACGGGTTACAAAACTTACTAGATGCAGGATATCTAGATACTTTTCGGAAATCTTTTCCTGACGAAGTGAAATATAGCTGGTGGAACTACCGATTCCAAGCCCGTCAACGTAATGTTGGTTGGAGAATCGACTATTTTTTGATTTCTTCAAAGCTTGAAACTAACTTGACCAATGCCCTGATTTACAATGACCGTTTTGGTTCTGATCACTGCCCAGTTGCCATCAAAATAAATATTTAAATTTCCTATGGAAAATAAACGAGTTCCACTACATCACATACACCAGGCACTTGATGCCAAAATTATCCCATTCGGCGGTTTTGAAATGCCCGTCAGATATAGTTCTGATAAAGATGAACATTTTGCTGTAAGAGAAGGTGTTGGGGTTTTTGACGTTTCTCACATGGGTGAATTTAAGGTTACAGGACCTCATGCCCTTGATTTAATCCAAATGATCACAAGCAATGATGCCTCTCAACTGATTGATGGTCAAGCACAATATTCGTGTTTGCCCAATGCCTCAGGCGGCATTATTGATGACCTAATTGTCTATAAATTTAAAGATGAAGATTATATGCTGGTGGTCAATGCCTCTAATATTGAAAAAGATTGGCGCTGGATTAATTCGCACAATTCAAAAGGTGCGGAATTAACCAATATTTCAGACGATATCTGCCTTTTTGCAGTACAAGGACCAAATGCCTCAAAAACCTTACAGTCACTGACGAGTGTCGATCTTGACGCCATAAAATTTTATCATTTTACACAAGGGAAGTTTGCCGATGTAGATAATGTAATCATATCAGCTACAGGATATACTGGCGCGGGTGGGTTTGAACTCTATGTAAAATCTGAAAAGGCCGCCACCGTTTGGAATAAAATATTTGAAGCTGGTGCTCCTTATGATATTAAACCCATTGGACTAGGTGCCAGAGACACCTTAAGACTTGAGATGGGCTACTGTCTATATGGGAATGACATAGATGATACCACTTCACCCATAGAAGCCGGTCTGAGTTGGATTACCAAGTTCACCAAACCCTTCATTAATTCCGAAGCCATTGGTAAACAAAAAGAACAAGGTGTGACAAGAAAATTAATTGCTTTTGAAATCGTTGATAAAGGTATTCCACGTCATGATTATCCCATTGTTGATCAACAAGGAACGATCATAGGCAAAGTCACCTCTGGAACCATGAGTCCAACTTTAAATAAAGGAATAGGCTTGGGTTATGTACAGACTGGGCACCATCAAGTGGGCACTGAAATTTTCATTGAGATTCGCGCTAAACAAGTAGCTGCAAAAGTTTGTAAACTCCCTTTTATTTAATCCTCCTATGGCACTGACAATTGAAGTTTGTCTCACTCCAGAATTAATTCACCAACATCAATTAAAAGGTAAGATAGCCGTGGTGGTAGATGTTTTCAGGGCAACTTCCTGTATTATTACCGCTTTAGCTGAAAACGTAAAAGCCGTCTATCCCGTAAGTACCGTTGCCGAATGCCTAACACTGGGCGCACAAGGGATGCTCACCGCAGGTGAAAGGGGCGGCATCAAAATAGAAAACTTTGACCTTGGCAATTCGCCATTTGAATATATGGGTAAAGTAGCCCATAAGGAAGTGGCTATCTCTACCACCAATGGTACTTTGGCACTCTCCAAGTCCACGGACGCTGATCAGATCATCATAGGGGCTTTTCTTAATATTAGTGCCACAGCATCCTATTTACTTTCTCAAAAACTTCCCTTGGTCATTCATTGTGCTGGATGGAAGGGCACGCCTAATCTTGAAGATACACTTTACGCTGGTAGTTTGATTAGTAAATTAATTCAAAAGAGCTATTCACTGAGTGATGACAGTGCTCAAATGGCTTATGATCTGTATCAAATAAATAAAAATGACCTCATAGGGGCGGCTGAAAAATCAGGTCATGCCCAACGATTGGCTCGCTTTGGAGTGACCAAAGACATTGCATTTTGCATTCAAAACGATTATTACCCCTTAGTGATAGGGAAAATGGAAGGCGGTAAAATTATTAAAATCTAGGTCTTTCACCCAATTCCATATCATCCATTTCCAAATCCAATGCTTTGGTAGAAATTTGAATTTCGCGAAGTGAAAATACCAATGAGCCTAGCAACAGGATTAAGGACAAGGCAAACGCATATTCTCCCCATTCGATTTCTGAATTAAATATCAATATCATACTAAGTACACAGAAGAAAAAACTCAACACACCCAATATTTGCATATCTCGAATTAAAAATAAACGCCTTCTCAAATTTTTAATTTGCCCCACGATAAATCCCTTCTCTGGATGTTGAAGGTATTTTCCGTGTAATTGCCTTATAATCTGTGCGATGGCCAAAAATCGATTGGTATAGGCCAATAACAACAAAGAAATCGCTGGAAAAAGAAGTGCTGGAATATTGATTGAGATCTCCACTTAGGTCAATTTTGAATTATTCTTATGACGATTAACATCCCTCAAATTCTTTTTTTTAATATTGTTGGCTAAGGCGTCTGTCAAATCTATACCCGTCTGGTTAGCCAAACACATAAGTACCCAAAGTACATCGGCCATCTCATCTGCCAAATCATAGCCTTCATCTGATTTCTTAAAGGACTGGTCTCCATACTTACGGGCGATAATACGAGCCATTTCACCTACCTCCTCTGTTAAAATAACCATATTCGTTAATTCACTGAAGTACCTGACTCCCGTCGAATTGATCCATTGATCTACTTGTTGTTGAGCATCTTTTATTGTCATAAATAATAACATTTAATAGTCTCATACTTCATGCATCATAGGATATTTAGAATTTGTTCTTTGATTTTCTCAAGTTCTTCTTTCATGCCTATGACTGCCCGCTGTATGCCTGCGTCATTTGCCTTAGAACCGATGGTATTGATTTCCCTACCCAACTCTTGGGCAAGGAATCCCAATTTTTTACCGCTCGGCGCCAATGGATCTGCGATCACTTCGTCAAAATAAGTCAAATGGCTTGCTAATCGTATTTTCTCCTCAGTTAAATCCAATTTCTCGATATAATAAATGAGCTCTTGTTCAAATCTATTTTCATCCACTTTGACTTTATCTTTAATTTCCTTAAGCGCCGTATGGATTCGAGTTTTTAAATTTTGAATTCTTCCAGAATCAAGTTTTTTGACCTCCTCAAGGCCTAATTCAATATTCAAACGGGATTCAAGTAGGGCTGCTTCCAATCGAGCGCCTTCATTGGCTCTAAATTCATTACAATTCGAGAGCGCCATCTCCAAAACAGACTTTAATTCCTCATAAGTAATGTAATTCGTAGCCTCATCTTGATGCTGTACCACATTGGGCATATTAAAAGCCATCTTAAAAAGTTCTATACTTCCATTTACACCCAGCGAATTGCTTACTTCCACTAGTTTTTGATAATAGGCATCAAACAGATTTTGATTAATTTGGATGGGGGGTTGATCAAAATGCTTAATATTAAAATCAATGCCCAAGTTTATTTTACCTCTTCCCAACCCATTCTCCAGAAGATTTTTAATCTCTATTTCCCATTTCACAAACTCTCTTGGTAATCGAAAAGACGCATCAAAAAACTTACTATTGAGCGTTTTAATTTCGACTTTTAGAGAATACTTATCACTTATTTTTTCGGCAGAACCAAACCCAGTCATTGATGTAATCATATTCTCTTTTTAAAAATCTAAACCTATAGAAACGGTAAATCTTGAAGATTGTCTAGTAAAATCTTGTACCGGCACCGCGTAATCCAACTTAAGATAATAGCCAAGCAAAGCCATTCGCATACCAAGTCCATAACTTGAAAGCCAAGGGCTTTCATAATTGGCAATACTTGCCGTAAAGGGCGCTTCGGCATATTGAACAAACTTAGTGCTATTTTCACGCGTGAAGGGTGCCTTTCCATCCCACACTGAACCAATATCACCAAATGCAATCAGCATGAAATTTCTCAAAAAACTAGATTTGATGGAATATCTTGAAAAATATTGAAAAACTGGCCATCTCAATTCCATATTTAAGAGTACGGTAGCTGTACCAAATTTCTCATTATAATTATAACCTCTCATGTTGGTGACAAATTCAGTAAACAGTAAATTCGTGTTGTTCGTTTCATTATTAACATTCAAGGGATCACTAACTGAATGCGTCTCCGTTTGGGCCAAAAACCAATTAGGGACCCCGCCCAAAAGAAATTTTTGTGGATGCTGACCAAAAGACTTACCAAAATAAAGTCGCGTGGCGAACGTAAGCTCATTATGTATTTTTTGATAATGTCTTACATCTATTCGGAAAAGATTGAATGACTTTTCTTGAGAAAAGGACTGGTTATATCCAAATTCAATCAACGCTCTTGTTCCTTGCAAAACATTAAAACTCCTTTCTAAAATGTTATCATAGACACCCCTAGCCTTGAATCCTGTAAACAGAACCTGTTCGTCTTCTGCAAAAGGTACCGTGGTATTTGCATTGACAGTTTGGTACTGTAAGTTCCTGAAATTGGTTTGCTGAACAAAAGGATCTAACTCAATTCTAAACCTATTGGTTAACGGCAATGCAGCGCCGATGACGACCCCGTTCAATTTATAACTTTGCCTTAAGAAATCTTCTTCATCATTTTCAAAATAAAGGGACTTTCGAATGAGCTTCACTTTAAAATCAAGCCAATATTTTAAATATTTATACTCGGCAAACAAATCCCCTTGCTTCAGACTTGAGCTGACAAAACCTCCGGCTGTTAATACATGATTTCCCAACATATCAGAAATTTGGGTTTCAACTAAAAAACCAAAACCCCTTAAGGCATCTATTCCAGGAGAAAAAATTAAGTTATTCGAACTGAATTTTGGGTTGTATTGTATAGGTCCATAAATTTGATTTTCGTTTTCTAAACGTGCGTAATTGTTAAAAAAAGAATCGATTTGTAGCGCACTATTTGATTTTTTCTTACCTTGATTAATACCGAACTTATAATTTTCAGTATCAATTTGATCACCCTGATCTGAGGTCACCCTTTCATTAAAGACAAAATCTTCTGGATCGATTACTATTTTCGTTTGATCCAAACTATCCTTTTGACCTTCCGTATATGGCTCATTTTTTGAGCTAATTACTTCCGCTTCTATGTTATTTTTCTGCGCTGCTGCATCATTTTTTAGACGTTCTATTTCTCTCAAGTTTAAAACCTTGGCCATGAATTTAGCTTGGTTATAATTCTTTCGAGGCGTCTGAGGGGCAAATTTAGGAGACTCTAAATCGATATTTCGATAATAGAAAATTTCATCAATACCCCCATTTAACGCAATGAAAACCATTCCATTTTCATTAAAGTGAAGGTCAAAATTCTTCACGCTACTATTAAAATTAGTCACCTGTGTCTGAGTGCCACTTTTAAAAGAATACTTGAATACATTATTAATACCTCTTTGATCACTTAAAAAAAACATTTCATACTCGTTTTTGACCATTGGCTTAGTGTCTCTTGTGTTGGTATGGGTGATTCTGAGAAACTTAGTCTCGCTAGTATCCAAATCAAACATGAATAGGTTAAAATCTGCACTTAAATTTTTAATAGACGTATTCGCTATCGAAAGCGAATCAGAAGTCCGATTAGAACTAAAAACAATCGCAGCTGTACCTGGTACAAACGTTGGGTCAATGTCATCAAAAATATCTGAGGTAATCCGTCTCAGCGAATTTCTCAATACACTTACCAAAAATAAATCGGTTTTACCATCTAAATCTCCGCTGATAATGGCAAGTCGTCCATTTTGATTTAAAGAAAAACTATTGATCTGATTGAACCGCGTCAATGGTTTTTCACTTCTGACACCCGTTTCAATGTTGATGGTGACCAAATATAGAGACCCACGTTGAAAATAAATAACGCCCAAAAAATCATCTCCGGCGAAATCTATCAATGGCATTTCACGATCGACTTGATCCTCATCCACCTTGTACCCATTCATCATGATTCGCTTTTGAGTACCCGTGGTATTGTCATAAAGATAGAGTATCACTTTACCTTGGGTGTTTTCTGAATACGCTATATATCGACCTGATTCACTAACTGCCACGTTGTTTAAGTGTACCGCCTCATTTTTCATTTTTGCAATCATTTTTTGATCGTCAATGCTCACATAGCCTTCACTTATTTCTTTTCCACCTTTCAAATAGAAAGCTCTCCAATTTCCTGAAAATTGTTTATAACCTACGCCCAATGCATTCGATATACTGACATCTTCTTTGTGCATGATCCTAGTGAGATTGAGTATGTTTGATATGTTGGAGTTTCCATATTGAATCGCGATATAATTCCAAATAGCTTGACCTAACAAGCCTGCTTGTTCCCCTTCAATTTTTTTCTCTGCTTTTTTGGCTCGCTTGGAGGTCAAGTAATCACGCATGAAGTCATCCATAGTTACATCCCATCCAAATGCCAAATAACGAGCAGCCCCTTCAATGAACCAATCTGGAAGCTTCAGTAAATAAGAACTTTGAATGACTTCTCTGAAATTGCCCCCAAAAAGCATATCATTAATTAAAACCTTAGATAGTTTATAGACCAACTGCTCTTTAAATTGATGCGCCACCCCTGGATGCGCCATTTCAATTTGTAATTTTGAAAAGCTCATTTCACCTCCAATCGTGAATACGGCATCATCGATACCAATATTACTTTGCTGCAGATCAGTTACTGAATTATAAATAATTATTTTGGTCTTCGAATAAGGTGCATACCCCAAAACATCAGTTAATCTCTTGAATTCGTCCTCTAAAAAATCAATGGCCTCTTTCGCATATTTGCCTCCTTCTGCATAATAAAATACATCAAAATGGTTGGTACTATAATACACCCAATCAAAATTTTTATACTGAATGCGATTTTGACCAAAATCTGTAGCATAATATTGACCCAGTGACGGAAAGGTCACAGTGCAACAAATAAGAAAGAAAAAAGTGATTACTATTTTCATAAATCAACGATTTGGATTTACTTCATCAGGTAATTTTTTCCCAAAACAAATATGATCCGCCATTTGGTTAGCAAAATAAGGAATCAAAGAAACACCTTTGCTGCCAAACCCATTAAATATACCGACATTTTTAAATTTATTATGAAATCCTACAAAAGGTCTTCGATCAAAAGAAGCTGGACGAATACCTGACTGGTGATTAATTATTTCCACTTCATCCAAATACAACTTGCCCAATCTACTCAATAGTTCTCTTTTACCTTTCGCTGTAGGCTCAGGGATTTGGTCATTCCAATCATAGGTCGAGCCCACCCTGAAATAACCTTGCTTTGGAATTATGAAGATCCCTTTACTGAATATTTGATTCGAAGGTAACGAACACTTGACATCTAAAATTTCTCCCTTAACCAAATTGTGCTTAACCTCGGTCCAAAGGGGGTTTTCAACCATTCGAGGCCCCTCACAAAAAATTACTTGCTCCGCTTGTATGGATCCCATATTGAGCTGATTTTCCTGAAAATCCCATTCACTCATCGGCACCTGCTGCTGCGTATATAATCCTTGACTAACCAAATACTCTTTACACTTTTCAACTAGTAGCTTAACGTCAAGCACCCCAGAGAAATTGGGATAAAAGCCACCTAAATGATCATTTAATTTCAAAATACCCGCAGAAACGTTTTGAGTGCCTTTTATAAAGGCATCATAGCCTATTTCTACCGTTCTCAATGACCAATCATTTTGCTCTTCCATGTTATTGAAGAGTCTGTAAAGCTTTTTTCTTTCATGAAAAGAGGCATGAAGCCTTTTTTCCAATGCTTCATAATAATTACCTAAATTTGGAAATAACTCATCGGCCATCCAAGTTTTTGTCATTTTTCTACCCGTGATAGGATTGTAAAGACCCGCAGCCACTTTGGAAGAGCTCGTCGATGGATTATTATCTACAACATGTATTTTTCTTCCTCTTTTTTCGAGCTCCAAAGCCAATAAACTTCCCGCCAATCCCTGACCCACAATCAAAACTTCTATCTTTTGCACTGTCTTAAAGACTTTTTAAGCAAATTTGTAGCAAAATGCTTTATCAATGGACATCAAATCATTTGTATTCAACGCTTTCTATGAAAATACTTATCTTCTAATCAGTAAAAATAGAGAGACTGTTATCGTAGACCCCGGTTGCTATGAAGACTTTGAAAAAAAAGAACTGACAGAATATATATCAAAAAATGAGTTAAAGCCTGTTTTGATTGTCAATACGCATTGCCACATCGATCATGTCCTAGGTAATCTTTATTTGCAAAATTTATACAATATCCCACTATACATTCCTGCATTAGAATTGGAAACCCTTAAATCGGTAACAGCCTATGCTCCCAATTGGGGTATTGTCAATTATGAGGAAGCCACTCCAAATAAATTGCTAAATGAAAATGACCTTATTGAATTTGGAGCAGAACAGTTGCGGATTCGGTTCGCACCTGGTCATGCGCCTGGTCACCTCATGTTTTATCATGTCCAAGAAAAGGTGCTTATCGCAGGCGATGTTATTTTCAAAGAAAGTGTAGGACGCTCAGATTTACCTGGTGGCGATTTCCAAACTTTGGAAAAAAGCATTAAAAACCAAGTATTTAATTTGCCCGATGATGTCTTAATTTTCCCAGGGCATGGCCCCAGTACCTCCGTTGGCCATGAGAAAAAACATAATCCATTTGTAAGGCCTTGAAAATCATCAAACAAATACCTAATTTACTAACAGTGGCTAACCTGCTCATAGGCGTCTTGGGGATCATCAATGTTTTTGAGGGTAATTTAAAAAACACCTTATATTTTGTCATAATTGCAGCTATTTTTGACTTTTTTGATGGATTTGCAGCGCGACTTTTAAATGTTGCAAGCCCTATGGGCAAAGAACTAGATTCATTCGCCGATGCCATTAGCTTCGGAGTCCTCCCCGCGCTTTATCTATTTAAGTATACTTCTATTGAACAGGCACCTATTTGGCTTTCTTACACCGCTATTTTAATTGCTATTTTTGCAGTCATTCGACTCGCCAAATTTAATCTCGACGATGACCAAACTTCGTTTTTCCTAGGATTGCCCACCCCAGCCGCTGCATTTTTGACCTTAACCATTACGCAACTCAGTTTTATCACTGAATGGCCATTTTTTACCTTTGGCTATACCTTAATAGTTTGTATCCTTATGACAGCTCCAATAAAAATGATCAATTTTAAATTTAAGCATTATAAGTGGAATGGGAATGAGCTCAAATTCGTTTTCATTTTTGGTATGCTTCTCGGAAGTCTCATCTTTGGAGCCCAAGTCATTCCTTATTTGATCCCTAGCTACATTATCACTTCAATAGCCGGAACCCTCTTCCTCAAGTCAACCTTTAAAAATTGAATTGTCATAATTTTATAGATCAATTGGCGTTTTGATTATTGTGAGAAATCTTGTTGTATTTATTTCTTTAATCCCCTTCGCAACATTTGGACAATTAAATGTGTTGAGCCAAGGTGATTGGTTTAAAATAGGCGTTACAGAAGAAGGAATCTATAAAATAGACAAGGCCTTCCTTGATCAAATTGGAATAGATTATAGCGATCCAAATACCATAAAAATTTTTGGTAATGGTGTCGGTATGCTCCCGCAAGCAAATGACGCCGAGCGACCCGCTGGCTTACTGGAAAATAGCTTAAAGGCCTATGGCCTTGAGGATGGTACCTTCCATAATACCGATCAGCTTCTTTTTTATGCCAAAGGACCAAATAATTTCACCTGGTCCGTCGATCATTGGGTCTTTGAGAAAAATAACTATTGCGATACCTCTTATTATTTCATTACATCAGGCGGCGCCAAAGGAGCGCGCATCTCCGAGCAGTCAGCCCTGCCTGAACAATCTTCCATCACCAATAGCTTTATGGCGCGCATCGCGCATGAGCAAGATGAAGAAAATTTATTGGGAAATTCAGGAAAAATGTGGCTAGAAAGGTATTTTAGATCTGGAGAAAGTAGAAATTATCAATTTCATACACCCAATGCTTTAAGTACCGTAAATGCAAGTATTCGAATTGTTGGTCGGAGTGATTTAGATGGGGCTTTTGAAGTTTTTCATAATGGATCTTTTTTAGGATCCATTCCTTACGAAAACATCCTTACAGGAACAGGAAGCACCTATGAGATAAAAGGAAATATTCAAACAGGGGAGTTTCAATTTATTCCTCAGAGCACCGAAACGATTTTGGGGTTAACCCTACCAAATGTTCCTGGATACGATGTGCTACTAGGCTATTTAGATCAAATATGTTTGACTTATGAACGTGAATTGATCATTGAACAAAATATTTTGTCATTTTCAAATCCTTCCATCAATGAATCATTTATTACTTATGAAATGACCGACACTGACCCTCTCGAAGTTTGGGAGGTAACAAATAATGTAATCAGTCAAATTCCCCTAATCACCACAGGCACTAAAGTCAGGTTTACAGTAAAGAACACCGGGACTGAACGTTTGGTAGCCTTTTCCAACTATCAAGCACCTAATCCCTTCAAAATCAATAAAATAAAGAATCAAAACATCAGTATACTGAGTCCTCGCGACGGAATCATCATCACACATCCGGACTTTTTAGTTGAAGCAAAACGATTGGCCAACTTTCACCTCACGCACGATCAATTAGATATTGCAGTGGTTACCACCACTGAGATATATAACGAGTTTTCGTCTGGCATGCAAGATGTTACCGCCATTCGAGATGCCATTAGATTCTACTGGAAAAAAAATGCCACCTTCCGATATGCGCTCCTCTTTGGTGACTGCTCATATGATTACAAATACAGAATATCCAACAATACAAACTTTGTACCCGTCTATGAATCACAAAATGCTATTGATCCTGTCCAAAGCTATTCTTCCGATGATTATTTTGGATTCATGGAAGAAGCAGAAGGTATTTGGACCGAATCATACGCTGGGGATCATACCATGGAAATAGGTATTGGTCGCCTTCCAGTAAAAACGATGAATGAAGCGAACGGCGTAGTAAATAAAATTATCCGATATGCCACGAGTGAACGAATGAATGGGGCATGGAAAAATAGCTTAACCTATGTTGTGGATGATGGGGATGGCAATAGACATGTTTCAGATGCAGAAAGCTTGTCTGATTATATGGAAGATTTTCAACCTCAAACAACAATCAACAAGCTATACATTGATGCCGTTAAACAAGAAATACTTAGCAACAAAGAATTGGCACCTCTCACACAATCCGCACTGAAAACTGCCTTAGAAAATGGCACTTTTATGGTCAATTATTTGGGGCATGGAAATGAGAAACAATGGGCTAGTGAGAATGTGTTAAATGACCAATTTATTTCCGAAATGACCAATCGCTTCTATTTGCCAATATTCGTAACAGCAACATGTGAATTTGGACGATATGACGATCCTACTTTTGGGGCTTCTGGTGCAGAAAAACTATTGCTTAATCAAAATGGAGGGGCTATCGCCTTGCTGACTACCACCCGACCGGTCTATGCCACCTCCAATTATTTGGTCAATGCAGCTTTTCATAGTAATCTTTTCAAAACCGAGCAAGGAGCATTTTTGCGATTGGGCGACATCATGCGGCTGACAAAAAACGAAAGTCTCTCGGGACCCTATAATCGCAATTTTTCTTTACTAGGGGATCCAATGCTAATGCTTCAATACCCTAAGAATAAGGTTTACCTCACATCGATTAACGAAAAGCTGCTAGGTCCAGATCAGAAAGATACCTTAAGTGCATTAGAACGAATTTCATTAAAGGGTGTTGTCAAAGGTCTAGATAGCAGTCCAATTGAAAACTTCAATGGTACGGTAAGTGTCGCCGTTTTTGACCGACTTATTGAAAAACAAACCTTAGGGCAAGAAAGTAGTAAATTCAATTATACGGTAAGAGAAAACAAACTTTTTGATGGGCTTGCAACAATTTCAAATGGACTATTTGAAATTGAATTTATCCTACCAAAAAATATTAGCTACAGATTTGAACAAGGTAAAATAACACTATATGCACAATCAGAAGACTTGTCTAGTGACGCGAGTGGGTCTAATCTGTCCGTTGTCATAGGAGGATCTGCAGAAAATCCCCTCCAAGATGAAGATCCTCCAATAGTCAATATTTTCATGGACGATTATTCATTTAAAAATGGTGGTGTCATAGGTTCCAGTAGCCTTTTCATTGCCAAAATCAGCGACGAAAGTGGCATTAATACCTCTGGAATAGGAATCAATCAAGACATTACTTTGACGCTAGAAGACGGCACTCAATACATACTCAATAACTATTATAGGGCCGACTTGAACACTTATCAATCTGGGAGTATCGTATTTCCATTAAGAGATCTCCCTATTGGGGCTCATTTTGGCGTTTTAAAAATATCAGACCTGCACAATAATGTGAATACTACTTTCGTTAATTTCACAGTCAAAGATGATCCTCAAATACTCTTATATAACGTAAAAAATTACCCGAATCCTGCTTATGATAAAACGACTTTTACTTTTGAGCATGATCGAAAAGGGGAAGCATTAGATGTTAACCTAGTGATTTATGACCTTCACGGCCAAATTATCAAAGAAGAATCGTTTAAAATAGATGATAGTCCTCAGATAATCGATGATATATCAGTAGTTTTGAACCAAAGTGTTTTTAGTAACGGAATCTATTTATGTAAAATAAATGTAAAGAGTAACTCGGATGGCGCCATTGGCACGGTCATTAATAAACTCTTAATCATTAAATAGGCATACCAAACAAAAAAATGAATTTTCAGAAAAAAATATTAATACTTACGATTGGCTGGCTAATTCCCCTTTTAACCATTGGACAGACCAGAATCACAGGTCAGCAAGACTACAATCCTATTTCAGTCGCTGTCCCATTTTTAGGTTTCGCACCGGATAGTAGGGGATCAGCTATGGGAGATGCTGGGGTGGCTACATCCCCTGACGCTCAAAGTATTCATTGGAACAACGCAAAACTAGCCTTCATTGACAAGGATATGGGCTTTTCGATGTCGTATTCACCTTGGCTGGGGAATATTGTTGATGACATGTCATTGAACTATTTATCATTTTATAAAAAAATTGATCCTATTCAATCCTTTGGAGCCAGCCTAAGGTATTTTGACTTGGGAGAAATTCAGTTAACCTCTATTACGGGTGCTCCTGAAGGGATTGAAAATCCGAGGGAACTTGCCATAGATGCCACTTACTCTAGAAAACTATTGGAAAATTTGAGTGGCGGACTGAGCATTAGATATATTTGGTCAAACCTTACAGGCAATAGTACGGGTGCGGCCAGTGCCAACACTGGCAAGAGTCTCGCATTTGATTTGGGTGTGTATTACATCACCCCTATTGCCGTCAAAGGATTGGCAACTGATCTTTCTGTTGGGTTACATTTTTCTAATATTGGTCAAAAAATAAGTTACACAAGTGAAGAATATGAAGATTTCATTCCTGCCAATTTAAGAGTAGGAGCTGCTTGGAAAATCAATGTGGACGATTATAATTCATTCACCATGGCTTTTGATGTTAATAAATTGATGGTACCTACTCCACCAATCTACGTTAAAGACAGCGATGGAAACCTTGTCTATGATTCCAATGGGGATTTAACCATCGAAAGTGGAAAAGATCCAAATAGGTCGTTTCTAAAAGGCACCTTTGGTTCCTTTGGTGATGCGCCAGATGGGGCTAGTGAAGAACTGAAAGAATTCACCTATTCAATTGGTGTGGAATATTGGTATCGAGAAATTGTTGCAGTAAGGACGGGTTATTTCATTGAAAGCCAATACAAAGGTGACCGTAAATATGCGACTGTTGGTTTAGGCCTTAGGTACCAGGTCTTCGGTTTTGACTTTTCTTATCTTATCCCAAAAGACCAAAACAACCCGCTTGGCGATACCCTCCGGGTTTCTTTTTTATTTAACTTCGATAAAAAACAAAGTCCGAAGCCACCCAGAAATGTTGGATAGGACTCTTATACCTCATGCCTATTCATTATCAGATTTTCAATTAAGAACATCAAAAATAGTCAGATTAGAAAACCAGGTTGATTGTTTAATCGTTTCAGGTGACCTCCATCCGATATGTTTTATAGAATTGATATTCAAAAGTGGGGGTTGGTTTGAGCATCAAGCGGGCACCGCCTACATGACAGGTAAAATGCTACTTGGCGGCACCTTAAACAAAACTGCAGAAGAAGTTAGCGTTGCATATGAAACCCTTGGATCGCACATTGAGATTCACACCTCGGTAGATTATTCTTCAATTAAATTATATACTACTAAAAAGCATCTTGGACAAAGCCTCAACCTATTGGAAGAACTACTCTGTAGCCCAAGCTTTCCTTTGGAAGAATTTAATATCAATAAATCCATTAAGGCTCAATTAATAAAATCACAGTTAGCCAAAAATCCTTACTTTGCCTCAATAGAGTTTAATAAACTTCTATTCGGGAATGTGCATCCCTATGGAAAAAGTCTCGACGTCTTCGCTATTGAACAATGTACTCTAGATGAAACAGTCAATTTTTTCAATACCAAATTCACCAATGAACCTAAATTAATTTTAGGAGGCGCGATTGGAAACAAAGAAATGGACCAAATCAATCAAATACTGAATAAGCTGACCATTTTTCAACATGCAACACCCCAATTTGCACTGAATACCAACAGTCAGCATCATGTGATTGAGGGTCAAGCCAGTACGCAAGCGTCCTTAAGACTTGGCGGAATCACAATTAACCGGTCGCATTCGGATATTCATAAGTTGAATATTGCTGTCAAACTACTAGGTGGCTTTTTTGGATCCCGTCTTATGAAAAAAATAAGAGAAGAAAAAGGATTGACCTACGGGATTCATGCTGCAATTTCACATGCCGGTAACTCCTCTTATTGGACCATTTCAAGTGAATTAAAACGAGAGAAATCAGCAGAGGCATTAAATGAAATTCATGGCGCAATAAATGAACTCGCCCATAATTATCCGTCAAATTCAGAAACAGAAATGCTGAAAAATTTTTTAAGAGGTAAATTTCTTGGCTCAATGAATACAATCTTAGACGTAACCTCTGTCTATAGTTCTTTATTTATAAATAATCTTGCAGAAGATTTCCTGAAGGACTACTTGAATACCCTCAATACTATCCAGTCAAGAGATATTTCAGAAATGATCCAGAAGTATGTTTTGAGCGCTCCAACCACCTCGCTCATGATGTTATAATAATTTTAAAATAAGGTGATCTCCTTTTAGTTGAATTGTCTCATAATTGAAATTTAGTTTCAGATAACCCTGAAAATCTAGTAGTCCTTGTCGTTTGTCTTGCTCAACTATCAAGAGATTTTGAGAAATGGGTACTATTGAATCATAATCTGTTCTTAAAATTAACTGCCCAGTAAGATCGGCAATACCTACTTTTTGATTTTGATAAAGCAAATAATTATCTTGAATTCGATCTATGTGATCGTATTCAAGCGAAAGAACCAATTTTCCAAACGGATCGATGAGTCCATAATCTTCTGACATACGGACAATGGATAAGTTATGTTCAAAAGGAAACACCTGATCATAATTTGGCTGCACCAATAGGTGTTCATTGAAATCTATAAACCCCCACCTATCTCCCAACTTGAAGCCAGCTCGTTCATCTGAAAAATGAAGTAAGCTATCATAGCGATTGGCAATTAGCAACTTTCCATTCAAATCAACAAATCCATATCGCCCATCTTTTTGAATCATATATTTCTCGTCATGGTAACCTATAAATCGTGAAATGCCGGCGGATGGCTGTACACGCAACTTTCCGTCATCATCTATTAGAACGGCCCTTTGGTCCTGAAGCGCCCAAAAATAATCTCCTACCATCCCAACCTCCTCATAGATGGGGTCCACTATGATTTTTCCTTGATAGGAGATGGCTCCTTTGCGCTGGTTTTGGCCAATAATTTCCAAAAATGCCCCGCTATCTATCAGCGCTCCAAAAGTCTCGTATAAGACTTCTCCATTATATGAAATCAAAAAGGTCCTTTCGCCTCTTTGAGCAATTATTCCATAAGGGCCCAATTGAATGTGCTCATATATAGGGGCCAAAATCCAATTATCGAAAAGATCAATAACTCCCCATTTAGTTAAATAATTAACAGCCAACTTTTGGCCATAACTTGAACCCAAAGCATCATATTTCAATGAAATTACTTCAAGCCCTTTGAAATCTATAAATCCCCAATAGCCTCCACTTTTCACAGGTACTAGCGAAAATATATTTGGTAGAACTGACTCATAAGATTCCGAATTTAATTTCCTTGCTGATTTATTATAGATATCCCATTTTCCTTTTGAACTCCCAAATAAAAATAAATCATCAAAAAATATAGAATCTTGATTAGAAATCAGTGGAGCACCAATTGAGGATAAAACAGACCATTTACCATTGTACATCTCTTTGGTAATTAAAAATTCTGACCCAATGCGTTCACGAATAACAAAAGGATGAACCGATTGGGGAACGTTGTCGATAGTCGATAGTCTTTGACGTCCATTATAGCTTGATAAAGTCTGAGAAACGCTATAATCTATTGAGTCCGCAAATAAGGCAGATAAAATATTTAAATTCAAATCCATCACTTGCCATTGAGGGAATTCGATATACTCTGAAACACTCATTATCTCCTTATAATTGACCTTTAAAAGGGTTTTAGATGCGTCTAATGATAGCAACCCATAACGACCCTCCGACTCAACTCGTAATCCATCTTTTAACAAGGTGAAGTCATCATATTTCTCCGAAGAAGTTTCCATTCCATCTACACGAAACAATGAGCCTTTTCCAGAAAAATCTCTGGCAAATAACAGATCTTCATTGATTAACTCGATGTCCTTATAAATCGGGCTTATAATGTCTTGGAAACTTGAATTATAAAAGCCTATTTTGATTTCCTTTTGGTCATAGCTAGCAACCTCATAGCCCACTTCATTAGCCTCAATTGAAAAGTATCTGCATATTATTTTAACGTTTCCTTGATCATCTAGAATTCCATAAAATAATTGATTTGTTAGGTTGCCCTTAACAGCAGCCAAGATGTACGTACCACTTTGAGGAGTGAGAGCATAATATATCGCACGGGTTCTTTTTTTCGTTTTTAAATTGAGCAAGCCCCATTTTCCGTTATCAAGGTATCCAACTAACTCGCCAATCAATTGAAAATCTCCATCAGACCAGCCTATTTGATCATAAATAGGCTCAATAATGATTTCTCCATATTGGTCTTTAACACCTTGATAAAATCCCTTATCAAAAACTTCATAAGAAACCTGACCCCAACAAAAAGAAGCAAAAAAGATACAAGTCAAAGTCAGCGTGATACGCATACTTACCACCAAGCAATCAAAGATTATTTTTTAATAGAGACCTCATCTTTTTGTAGATTGAAAAGGTCATTAAGTACTTCAACGAGGGTTTCAGCTTCACCTCGCTGACAAGCTGCTTTTAATTGTAGCACTGGCAATTTTAATACTTTTTGAACAATACTTTTGGTAACCTTGTCCATCAATTCTATTTCAGAAATTGTGGCCTTAGAAACGTACCGCGCAAGTTCTTCTTTTCTAATGTCTTCAAGAGCCTTTTTTAATTTTTTTATCGTAGGCGAAACTTCCATTTCCATGGACCAATGTTTTAATTCACCCAATGTTTCATCCATTATGGATTCAACTTGGCTGATAGCCGCTCTACGACGTTCCAGAATACCAGAAGTTTGTTCTTCAATTTGATCGACATTGTACAATATAACCCCTTCCATTGCATCCAACTCGACATCAATACTTCTAGGGACGGACAAATCAATAAAAAGTCGCTGTGATAATTTTTGAACTGGAATATGAATTGCCTTGACAAAGGGCTCTGCTACTGAAAGAGAAGAAATAATGACATCAAATTCGGGGAGATGACTGAGCACCTGCTCAAATCCTATCATGTCATAATTGTACTGCTTAGATAAGACACTAGCGATCTCATTACTGCGATTACATAACGTGATGGTGGCATTGATGCCTTCTAAATTATCCGCAACGTCACGACCGATCTCTCCCAAACCCAATATTAAGACCTTTGGATTGACGAAATTTTGAATGAACTGTTGGGTAATGCCAACACAGGCGTAAGAAACCGATGCGGCTCCGTCTCGAAACGCTGTTTCTTGAACTACTCGTTTATTTGTATAAAAAATAGAATGCATCAACCTATGAAAAAACGGTCCTGAAAGATGCTGATCAGCAGAATATTGATAGGCCTTTTTGACTTGGTTGGAGATCTGAATATCTCCCAAAACTTTGGCCTCAAGACCCAAAGAAACTCTAAAAAGATGTTTCAAAGCATCAAGGTCAGCCTTCACCCAAACAAAATCATCGATGGCAGTTCCGACTCCTTTGACCAACTTGATCAAGGATATTATTTCATCTGTCAAATCAGCTTCCGCTGAATAATAAATTTCTGTACGATTACAGGTCGAAAGAATCAAGGCCTCCTCAATACCCAGTAGCTCCTTGAGCTTATCAAGAAACATTTTGTTCTGATCTTCAGAAAAAGCCACACTCTCCCTAATTTCTATAGGAGAAGTATCATGAGAAAAACCAACAACTTTTAAATCTTCGTACATGTAAAAGAATTAATCGGAGTGCAAAAATAGCTTCAATGTTTTTTATATTGAACTGATAATCCACATTCTTCAATAAAAAATAATTGAATCCACATATTGATCATGAAAAGAATCCGTATTTATCTTACCAATCTACTAGGATTTTCAAGAAAAAAGGCCAATGGCGTGCTGGTCATGATAGCGCTTATATTTGTAAGCGCTATCATTTTTCCATTAATCAGCACCATCGGAAACTATAAAAAATCAATTCCCACCATAGATTTGGAGTCATGAAGTGAGAAATTCCTTTGAACTCAAAGCCGTTCCTCGCATTGACTCGGCCACCGGTCCCTTTAAATTTAATCCCAATCTACTCCCTTTTGAAGATCTAAGAAAACTGGGCTTCAGTATGCGAATTGCCCAACGTATCGTCAAGTTTCGCGAAAGTGGGGGCAGCTTCAAGGTAGGTCTGGATTTAGGTAAAATCTATGGGATAAATTCTGCACTACTGATTAAATTAATCCCTTATGTACGCATACCAGGTGCCCCATTTGTATACCGTCAGCAAAAAGTGAACTAATAAGGGTTAAATTATAAGAGAGTGTTTTAAACAGAGTAAACACTTAAATTTAACTACAATGGGAAAGAAGAGAAATGCAAGTTCATTAATT
>JABMNK010000132.1 GCA_013204595.1 Flammeovirgaceae bacterium | reverse complement strand
ACCCCGGTTTGTACTTCCATTCCCAAATCTCTAAGATGCTGGGCTATTTTGGCGGAGGTTTCAAATTCCCGGTTGGAAAGCTCAGGATGCTGATGAATATCGTGTCGCTAATTTATCACTTTAGGGAGGGTCAAAATTTATACTTTATTATGGATAATATTGAAATAATTCACCAATTTTTCTGCTATGGAACCGATGAAAATCATCCTGTAATAGATCTTATTTGTGAAAGGCTAAAAGTTGATTGGATAAATAGAAAAGATTATGAAAAGCTAGTTGCTAAAAAGAGCGAAATCCCTAAACATAAGCTAGATTCTAATGTTAGAACTATCGGTAATAAATTCAGGACTAAAGACTTAGCCAATCTAGTCCTGGAAAAAAATAGAGCTAGTCAACTTGAAAAGCATAAACCAAAACAATTTTATAGTGGTGTCTTTAGAATGTTGAGTCAAATAAATACAAAACCTGGTTTCAACACCGATGTTTTCGACACCGATGAATTATGGGAGGCATCTATAGTTCTTTATCGAGAATTTTTAAACAATCCTTACAACAAATCATCGATAAATCATAGTGGAGAAACTTCTCAAATAAATGATTTTTTGGATGCTACAATTGCTTGGGCTAAAAAGAAATCCAAATAAATGTATTACCCTTTTAATCCTTTTTTTTAAATAATAACAGTAATAAAATACATTTTAAAACATTTTAAAGATCTATTATGAAAAATAAAAACATACTGGAAATGGTAAGGAGAATCTTACAAAAACACCCTCAATCTCAAGACAGCGACAACGACCTTTTGGCCAGGATATGGTATAGTGAGTTTTTAAGCTATGGGGTTGTTAAGGAAACGGCTACAACATTCTGCAAGCTACTAGTGGAGGGCAAACTTTCCAATCCTGAAAGTATCCGCAGGACCAGGCAAAGGATTCAGCAAATACATCCATTGCTACGTGGGGACACCTACAATGACAGGCAAAAAAAGTCATATAAAATCCGAAAAGAATATAACAAATGAAAAGCATCCTTATAACGATTGTGGTAGCGACACTGTACAATGCCCTACCCCAACAAACCGATGATAGCCCACTAGTTACTGCTAGTGGTGCCCTAATTAATGAACTATGCCCTGAGTCGCACAGATGGGTTGCTGTAAGCCCTGATCTTCTAGGTAAAGGTTGGGGCTTCGGGGAATGTATCCGAGTGGAGGGCGCTGGTGAGATGGATGGTGTATGGCAGATCCAAGATGTCATGAATCCCAGGTTTACTAACTATATAGATTTTCTTGTCGAGAATGAACGAAAGCTCGGCAAGTGGTATGGTGTAAAAATCACTTTAACTAATGACGATTATGAAACGCAGATTAGATGAAAAAACGGTTGGACTAGATCTGCTGGTTCATCAGGAATTGAAGCGCCTGGCAAAGGAAAAAAACCTTCAAATGAAGGACCTAATTATGAACATTATTACAGCTTATATAACAGCCAAAAAACGATGAGAAAATGCAAGAACACGAGGTGTGAAAATATTATTAAAAAACCTTCAAAAAAAATATTTTGTAGTGACAAATGTCGAAGACAAAATTACAGAATACCCAAGGTCATAAATTGTGCTCGACCGAATTGTCTCAACACCTTCGAGGTGACCGCAAGCAGACATAAATTTTGCTCCGCTGAATGTCGAAAAAAGGGAGTTGAAAAATCTCAAGAAAAGATGTCTGTTCATGGACTTCAAAACAAGTTCGACCACGACTATAATTTCATATTTTCTAGTCGATACAAAGACTGGATTTCCTCACCTCAACGGGCAAGAGAAAATCGGAGGAGGAAGAAGAAAGAATTGGCAAAAAAATGAACTGGTACCTCTTTGGTACCTTTTCTTTTATTTGCGCTAAATAATGCCTAATTTGAGCCTAAGAGTTACTTTTGCACTAAAATCAATTTACAATAATAGAACATCAAACAATTAATTTTACTGCAACTAGATAAATGCCCTTATTATATTTGATAAATAAATGGTGTTTAGGGCATTCTATTCTTTTTAATTTATGAGATATTTCTTTTTTTTATTTATTTTCAACTTTTTAGCGACCACTTGTAAACAAGATATAAATTGCGAGGTGGCTTTGAATGCTGCCACATGGTCCAATTGGTATGGAGGGATTCCAGATGTTAAAGGAGTAGACTATATGTTGCAATTTAAAACTACTAATTGCGACAATCTATCTTTAGATTCGGTAAGTATCAACGAGGTGATATCGCCTTTTAGATTAACTAAAACGGATAGCTTGTGGACGATTAAAATTGCCAACATCACCTCAAGATCATCAGAACGTAATCAACAAACAATGACCAAAAATACTCATAAAACTACTTCTGACCCTAAAAACGCAAAGCTTTATTATTCATTAAATGGTAAATCACAGTATCTTGAAATTAAGAATTTTGTCAAAGAATCTGATCGCTACCAGCAATAACGGCCTAGTTTCAGAATAGACCCTCACCAAACCAATGGGAATAAGAATCGTATTTATGGGGACCCCAGCATTCGCAGTCTTCAGTCTAAAAAAGTTAGTGGCCGCTAGAGAACATATTGTCGCTGTGATCACCGCTCCCGATAAGCCCCAAGGTCGTGGCAAAAAAATAGGTATGTCTGCAGTTAAGGAATATGCATTATCCCAAAACTTACCCATCTTGCAACCTTCCAATCTCAAAAATGATGATTTCATTCGTACGCTCAAAGAACTGCGAGCAGATCTACAAATTGTCGTGGCTTTTAGAATGCTTCCAGAGATTATCTGGTCGATGCCAAAATCAGGTAGTATTAATCTACATGCCTCTTTACTACCCCAATACAGAGGAGCAGCGCCCATTAATTGGGTTCTTATTAATGGAGAAAATGAAACAGGTGTCACCACCTTTTTTTTGAATAAAGAAATTGATACAGGTGAAATCATTTTTCAGGAAAAAGAACAAATAACAACCGATGATAATGCTGAAAGTCTTCATGATCGCCTCATGGAAAAAGGAGCCGAACTTGTCCTAAAAACACTTCGGGCAATAAGCTCAAATACAATAAGTACCCTTCCTCAATTGAGTGTCAAAGAATTAAAAATAGCCCCAAAAATATTCAAAGAACAATGTGAAATCAATTGGAGACAAAGTGCCCATGAAATTCATGATTTTATCAGGGGACTTTCTCCCTATCCCGCCGCATGGACTTATTTAAAAGAAGAAGTGGTCAAAATATATAAAATCAACCAAACCAGTCAAAAAAACTTAGAACCCGGAGAATTTAAAAGCGATGGTAAAACATTTTTAGAAGTAGGTACTTTAACGCATAATATAAGCGTTATTTCTTTGCAGCTCCAAGGCAAAAAAAAATTAAGTATTCAAGAATTTTTGAGAGGCTATAGATATTTTAATACAAGCTTAGACTAATGGTGACAAAATGAAAATAACACTTATCGCAGCCATGAGCATGAATCATGTAATTGGGAAAAATAACGACTTGCCATGGCACTTACCCGATGATTTTAAGTTTTTTCAAGAAATAACAAGAGGTCATCATGTACTAATGGGCCGTAAAAATTATGAATCATTACCAATAAAATACCGACCACTCCCAAATCGAATAAATCTGGTACTGACAAACAATAAAAACTATAATGCGCCCAATACCTTTCAGTTTGTTTCATTTGAAGATGCACTTGAATTCGCAAAAAAGGAAGGTGAAAAGGAATTATTTGTAATCGGAGGTGGCGAAATTTATCAACTTCTTCTTCCCCTAGCGAATCGCATTTATCTTACCGAAATACATACTCAATTATCTGGTGATGCGTATTTTCCCATATTTGATACAACCATATTTAAAGAAACGAGTAGGTCTCATCACAGCGCTGACACCCATCATAAATACGCTTTCGATTTCGTTACTTACGATCGCATTTAATTATATTTCCTTCTGTCTGATTTGTTATTCATTCTAAATAGTCTTTTTAGTAAAGCATTATATTGTTTGACCTTCTTTTAAATATTCCTTCTTAATAGCCTCAATAATGTCTTTTTGTATAATCTGATTGTTCTTTCGCTTGATCGCCTCAACAGCACAATAGCGTAACACATTCAAAATACTACCTCCAGAAATCTCATAATCAGTCGATATTTTATCAAAATCAATGTTTTCAAGTTCATAACTAGCAAAATATTTTTCCCATAGTTTCACTCGAATATATTGATCAGGCTTAGGGAAGTAGACGATACTCTGAAATCTTCTCAAAAAAGCATCATCAATATTGTCTTTGAAGTTTGAAGCTAAAATAGCCACGCCATCAAAATCTTCAATTCTTTGTAACAAGTAGGAAACCTGTTGATTGGCATGCATATCATTACTACTTTGGGTACTCGTCCGTTTACTAAACAATGCATCTGCCTCATCAAAGAACAAAATCCAACCCTTGTTCTCCGCTATTTTAAAAATATTGGCCAAATTTTTCTCTGTTTCTCCAATGAATTTGGAAACCACCGATGATAAATCTACTCTGTATACATCCAACTTCTCACTTTTACCTAGCAGCGCAGCCGTCATCGACTTCCCAGTACCGGGTGGTCCATAAAAAAGAGCTCGATAGCCCTTTTTTAAGTATTTTTTCATGTCTGAATGATGCATGATCTGCTTTTCCTTATTCATCCAAGTCTGAATATGACTAATGTCCTTGTAAACCCTTGGATCAAATATAGCATCATCCCATTCCAATCGGGTAGTAAGTAATTGTGCGGGGAAAGAGGGTGAAAATCTTGGCTTATAAGGTTCATTTAGGGTGACATAGGATAAAAATTCCTTACTAATAATGAGCTCCCCACTCCATATAGGCTCATGCTCATTAGTAAATCCAATGGAAAGCACATTTTCTTTATAGAACACATGATCTTCCTCAAAACATTTGTAAAGCTGGAATCTTCGACCTAGATCAGCCCCTGCAATGATAAATGCCGCCGTTTCACCTGTTGGTAAAAATCCATTGTGCTTATCTCCCTTTACTCCTCCGAATTCCGCATAAAAGCGATCATATTGTTTGTTTTTAGTAAAAAAAATATCAAAAATAGAAGGCTGAAGATGAGGCGCCAAAGCGATGATAATGACCATCCTGTCAATTTCATTAAATTCATTCTTTCTAGCCAATTGGGCATAATATGAATCATCCCTGCTAATATCAGGGATTTCAGGATAATGTAATGACTCCTCTTGTTTGAAGTACTCACTTAACCTGAAAGTGATTACTTCTTCAAGCCACTGCAGCTCCTTAGCCAAACATGGCAAACTATTAATTAAAGATAAGTCCAATTTACAATCAATCGTTTAGACATCCAAGACATTTTAATCGTACCAAAACCCCAAGGAAGACTCCTCAAAAGTATATCCAGTGTCTTCTTCGGTACTTCCAATTCCCATACATTTTCCTTATCTTGAACAAATCCATCTCGTATAAAGAATCCTTCACGTAGGGCATATATAGAAGAAGACTTCAATTTAGCCCAATTTTGCAAAACTCCATTAAGCATCTGATCTGAAGTTTCCTTTTCTTTATCTGTTAACTCAATTTGCAAAGGTATGGGAGTAGCCAAATCTACCCCACACAATATTTTATTTAGTACTAATTCGTGCTCAGGGGTAGCACTTTCACCTGTAGCCAGGTATTGAATTAAATGAACAGCCCTAATAGAATCCTGTTCTGTTTTAAATTTCCCCTTCTCAGTCATCGAAAGCATTTCAAAATAACGACCAAGATAAGGCCATACAATGACAATACCCGCATTTTTAATCATCACACTTCCCTCTAATTTCTGGTCTTTTAGCTCCTCATCTACTTTTAGCTCTTTTTGTGATAATTTAGGGACTTTTGGTTTTTTCGCTTCATTCAATGAAACCTTTTCCGGATCTTCAAGAGAAATTAATTCCTGAAGTCCTTCTGAAATGTGTAATGCTTCATATATCGATACATCAAAATCAAAATCAACCTTATTGATGATTTTAAACTGCTGTAAAAATATTCTTATCAACTGCGAAGCCGATAAATTCATAAATGAACTATCCAATACCTGACGAAAAATAGCATGATAAAATATTTCATCAATCAGCTTTACTTGTAGTGAGGGATAAATATTATTAAAGAGTATGATTAATTCAGATTTATATTCAAATAACTGACGCCTAATCTTTGGGAAAACCGCATTGGCTAATAAGAATAAAAAATATTCTTTTTCATTCCTAACGACTCGATTTCTGATCTTTTCTATTCCCATTGAGGAAATAATAGCTAGTCTCAAATCTATATTATTTGAAGCGATATAGTCTTCGAGGAGTACGATAAAATCTAAATATGACTTTGCCTTAGAAGAATAGTTTATTGGCAGTGAGCCATGAGCTAGATAATAGGTAAGTAACTCAGTGAAATCTAAAGAATTTCGAACACCATTATTCAGTGAAATAGCTATTATCGGAGTTGCAGGAATACTGAGCTCATTTTCACCAAACAAGTTCATAAATGGCAAAAATTTCATCTGGCCTTCTCTAATTGCTTCGCTGGTTATCTTAAGGAAATCATCCTTTGTTCTTTTCAAACTCAATGAACTTCTTTTCCCTAGAAAAATCAATGACTCATTTACAAAGAGTGCGTAGTCAAAATTTGTTCTAAAGGAGAAATAACTAAACAAAAAAGAAATCCACTCATTTGGGTTTTTATAATGACTCCAGCGCTTAATAAGAATATTAAAATTAACGACAAACGCCGCATGATCCGGACTAAGCACAAGCAAAATTCTATCAATTAATTTTGGCTTTAGAAGAGGGATGATCATCTCAAAAATACTACTTGACTCACTAAGAGATGATATTTCCTGAACAAAAGATTTCGGATGTTCATTGATCATTTGATTTGTTAATCTTACGATGGTTTCGTCTAGACTTAAACCCTGATCATCAAATTGAGATGCCCACCAAGGATACTGCCGATACAGTAAAAGATATAATAAAAAATCAATATCTCCTTGCCAAGCCACTGGATCAGTTGCATTGGAAAATTTATTTGATTTTTTCTGATCAATGTAACGCGCAATATCATCCGATAATTGTTCTGAAACGATGGTTATTAACTCACTATTACTTAAATTATTCAGCAAGGCTGTTTGATCTATTGTATCATCAAGTAGCAATTGAATATCGTAGTTTACATGCTTGTATTTATATCGTACGATAAGAAGCAAGAAAATCTTGTGAAGGGTCGTAGTGTTTCCTAAAGCAGCGAAAGCTTGAACCAATTTTCCGGCTAATTCGTTTGATTTTGCATATTCAGTAGGATCAAGAATCCTATGAATTTGAATGAATTTTTCTTCGCCCAAAAGGGAAATAATAGGTGTTAAATCTTTGGTCCATTTGATATAATCATTAACCGATTTCTTGAAAATGATGGCATCAGTATTAGCCAATTTTATTAAGATAGAATAAAAGCGTCCGGCCGAATAGAGTGCAGACCAACTAGGGAATTTTCCATAAAAAATTACTTCTCTTATAAGATCATAAATATTATAGCGAGCTAAATACCCATCCTTGATACTTAAAAATGATAAGCGATCAACCATTGATGATGTTTTATCTTGTTCTTTAACCTCCTCCTTTTGAACAACTATCTCTTCCTCCCCTGATTCGGATAAAATCATTTTCACAATCGTATTGAGTTCGAGTTTCTGTTCATTCCGCAAACTCAATAAGATCCAATAAGCGGCAAATTTTTGCTTTGACAATAATCCAAAATCACTTATGATTTGCCATCCTTTTTCCCATTTCCTTTTATATTGAGGATTGATCAGATTAAAATAGTGCGCTATCTGTTTTTCCGGGATGATTTCCATAAGATAGAATAAACCTTGAAGGATATTTTTCTCAAGATTCATTATCGAAATGAAATAATTTCGTTTCAAATTAAGGATTTGATCTAGGGCCTTTAAGGGGCCATCATTAGAGAGCGCCTCATTTTGATATCGTTTATAAATTAAAAAATAAACAAATGACCTCACATAATGATGCGATATGATTTGATTGTATGAACTTATAAAAGTCCTATCAAAAGTCTCAGGAAATACCATATTATTAACTCGATCATTAATAAAAAATAGAAAACTTCTCGATTCAAATAGATCGACCTTAATTCCATAAATAAGGGATTCTACAATCACACTTGATTCATTCCTTTTATTTAAATCTTGTAACAGCATCGACATTTTCATGAATGAGGACATACCATATTTATACGCAACTAATACCCTTAATTTGACGAGCGTATCTGATTTCATTTTAGCAAATAAATTGCGCAACTTATTGTCATTACTGCTAACTAATAATGAAAATACATGCGTGTCGCGAATAACCTTTTCTTTAAAATCTTCTTCAAATTGCTCGAAATTCTCATAGTATACATTGGCTATTTCAAATCCAAATTCAATGATCATTTTCAATAGAGCAGAAAAACCTAAAAATCGATTAAACGTCTCTGTCGGAACAATCTTAAGTTCTGATGCTTTTTCAATTTCAATAAATTGCTTCTCGTAAGTATCTTCCATTGAATCCAAAAGCCATAGCACCTTCTGATGTTGGGCATCCATTATTTCAAATAGTGCCTTAAGCTGAGAAAGGGTCGCTGAACTTAAATAATTGAAAAAACGAACCAGCTTCTTTGGTGTGATGTCCATGAAAAAGGAAGCACTCAGTTCATCCCCTCCAACTAAACTTCTT
>JABMNK010000131.1 GCA_013204595.1 Flammeovirgaceae bacterium | reverse complement strand
GCAATTCATTTTAGTTTTACCTGTCCAAAACCATTTAGGTAAATCATTATTGTGGTTAAAATAATTCAAATGACTATACCCAGGCATTTTTGCCCAGTAGATTCCTCTTATGTATTCTCGCCAGCCCAAAATTTGCCTTATAAATCCTTCAACCGCATTAAGTGGGAGCGAATCCCTATAATAGGAGTCTTCAACCATTTTTATTACTTCTAATGGGGCCAACATTTTTGTATTTAATGAAAATGAAAGGAAGGAATGAAATAATCGCCAACTATCACTATGCATAGCATCTTGATAATCGCCAAAATGTCTTAAATCGTTTTTTATGAATTGTTCCAACATAACAAATGATTCTTGTCTGTCTATTGGCCATCTAAAATTATCTGCATTAGCCTCCCCAAAATGCTGAATATTTACACTATTAATCTCTTCAAGAAGTTTGCTGTGATTATGCATAGGTCGAAAATCTTCTGGTTCTGGTGGCATGCCATTCCATCGCTTTCGATTTGAAGCATCATAATTCCACTTACCCCCAATAGGAGAGCCACCCTCCATTAAAACATCATATTTAATACGTATATATCGATAAAAATTTTCCATTCTCCATTGTTTTTTATCCAAAAAAAATCGGCCAACCTCATCTTTAGATGTTAGAAAGTGCTCTGTGCTAACACTTTTCACAGGGATACTTAGGGAGTCTTTGAGTTGATTCAATAACAAATCTAAGCGATGTTCATCAGGGTCCTGGAACTCCAAAATATCAATTTTTTTTTGGTGAATTATGATTTCTAAATTGCCCAAGAAATTATGCTGGTTTTCTTGATCGTTTATTTTCACATAAATAACCTGGAAATTTTTTATCCTTAGTAAGCAAGAGAATGCTCTCATTGCAGAAAAAATTGCTAGTATCTTTTGTACATGATGCAATACATAGTTTGTTTCTTGCTTTATTTCCATCATTACATAAATACAATCATCGGCAGGATTATCAAACCATGAATGACTTATATTTAATTGGTCCCCTAATATTAGTCTTAACTTTCTCATGGTTTACCCCATTTCGACTCATATGCGCCGCTTTGATCATATATGCTTTTTTGTTTTTCTGTATTGAAATGTCTCCCGCCTCTTGGATCGGTCCCGAACCCTGAAATGTATGACCAATTTCCGTAGTTGCTATAAACATCATAATCAATGAGCTGGGATTCAAACCATGCTGCGCCTGCCCGCCAATCACAACCAAGCTCATTTACTAAATAGCTTGCAACTATTTGTCTCATTCTATTTGATAGGAATCCTGTTTGGTTAAGCTCATTCATTCCAGCATTTATAAAGCTGCTAGGTGTTCTTGAATCTTTCCAAGCAATAAATTTTTTTTCGTCGTGCTGAAAATTATCGTTTGAAAGTCCTAGTCCTTTTTTATAAAATTTTTCCCCCCCGTATTTCATAAATAAAAATCTAAAATAATCTCGCCATAATAATTCGAAAAAAATCCAATACGTACTTTCGTTTGCAGTATTTTTTCTTTCGTATTCTTTTAGTGCTTTATATATCTGGTTAGGCGATATGAAACCTAATGAGAGCCAAGGTGAAAATTTTGTTGAGCATTCAATTCCCATCAGATTATTTCTAGTCAGCTTATATGTTTCGGGATATTTACTTTTAAAATAATGGTGTATATATAAATTTGCATTTCGTTCACCCCCTTTAAATTTTTTATCAGAAATGGGAAAGGAGCTATTGACATAGTCTTCTGTAAATGTGGGTAGGGAGAGATTCTCCTTGACTATAAAAATAGGAAGTATCTCTTTGATGCGCTCTGAAAGCACAACAGGGTCTTCTGGAACAATGCCTTCTGCTTCAATTTTATTTCGAAACTGAGTAAATGTATCGGGCAGGTCATTTACTTTAAAAGGTAAATCTTCCGGCATATATAAAGATGATTGGAAGTGCGCATGTATTGTTACCCCTAACTCCATAATAGACTTTTCTTTCTCTTGCTCTTCGTGTGCAAAGATAGCTTCGCAAAAAACTGAGTTAATTTTATATTGCTTAATAAGGCCTTCAAAAATATTTTTGGCCCCCCCCACGAATCTATTAAGCTTGTGCCCGTAAGCATTTAAATCCTTTTGTAGCTCCTCTAACCCCTGAAGCATAAATATGCTTCTATGCTTTCCTCTGCGCTTAAATCCCCATGAAGAATCTTCGTTATTTAGGGTGTCATCAATATGTATAAACAAGATATGGTCAGAATTATTCAACGCGTAATTTAACGCTTGATTATCTTTCAATCGTAGGTCATTTCTAAACCAATAAATACTTTTCATATCGTGTCAGACCTTTTATTTTGATAGCGTTTTGAACAATATTTAACTGAGTCCCAGCATAATTTCCATTTTTTCCTCCACTTGAAAGGCCTGTCACACGCAGAACATTTTTTAGTGGGTAAGTTTTCTTTAGCATAGTTAAAAATTAATCATAGTAAGCTTGAGACACTTGGTAATAAAGTGAATCATTGTAGGATGCATAAGTGTTCTTATTTTATTTTGCTCATTTTATCTTATTCTTCTGTTCACAGTCTTCCGATGGACTACAAAAATACCACTATGATGACGGGCTCTATTAATGACAGCCAAATAACTACACATGTAAATTATGCTCTAACGTCATCTTCCACACTAGGGGTTAGGCTATTATATCTAGATATAGACAATCAAAGCCCGCCCCCAAAACCCACAAATCTTGCTATATTAATCAATAATAAATAAGAGGCGAGGGTACAGCCCCACCAATTACTAGTTTCATATCATGTCATAACACCCCTCAATAATGTTAATTGCCCATTTTAATTGTCTGGGAGTAAACTGGTTTTATATAAAAAATTGGAGATTAAGATGACCACCACCACAGACCTTAATGACTATAAAGCAATAACTAATTTACTAACATCGCATTATCTAAAAGGTGCAATTTCAGGCAAGGGCTCTGAAATGAAGCCAACATTTCATAGTGATGCTTCATGGTATGGCTATGTAGGGCAAGATTTGATTGC
>JABMNK010000130.1 GCA_013204595.1 Flammeovirgaceae bacterium | reverse complement strand
CTTATCGTACTTTTTTCTTTCTTCTGCCATAAAACTTGAATTTAATCATTTTGGTTTTATAGCTTAACTCTAACTCCGGTATTTTGACACATTCCAGACAAACGTAGCGTTTCAATAGAATAACTCCTTATTATTTCGCGATTTACTTTGCACATCTTATCCACAATTTTATCCGCCACCTATTAAATTTGTCTTCGATTATTTTTACTGTAATTTTGATGGACAATATAATCTTATGGCAATCGATCTTCAACAAATTAAAGATAAACAAAGAATTGCTATCATTGGAAACGAAGGAACCAATGAAATCACGAAAATTGTGATGCACATTCTAGACAGTGTTAACAAACCATATGATCATATAAACTTGGACGAAGCGCACAAAATAAGTGACGCTTCCATCGTTATCATACAAGGAAATTTTTCAAAAATGACACAAGCGGGATATGAAGAATTCCTGAAATTTAACCATCATATTGCCCTTATTCATCACGTCGAAGATGAGAATTCCAGAGATTTCAACTCGATAGAAGAATTCATTGATAAGTACGAGACGTTTGCTGATAATACCCCGAAAAGTGGCACACTTCTTTACAATAAAGAAGATAATTTAGCCATGGTTATCGGCGAAAAACAACGTGAAGGGGTTGGTTTATTTGAATATGAGTCTCTTCCAGGTAATCCTATTGAAAATGGATTTTGTATCGATGGAAAGCTCAATGTTCTCAGCGGTAACACCAATTTTCTGTCCCATGCGGGTGCCACAAAATCATTACTCCGGTTAATCTCAATCAGTGAAGAACAAATTATGAATGGTTTCTCAACTTATAAGGATTAATACTCATGCTTAATCTAAATAATCCACTTGTCATTTTCGATTTAGAAACTACAGGTACTAATACAGCAAAAGACCGAATTGTTGAAATTGCCCTCATAAAAATTTTACCTGACGGTTCAAAAGAAGAAAAACATCGAAGAATTAATCCTGGCATCCCCATACCATTAGAATCCAGTCTTATACATGGCATTTATGACAAGGATGTTGAAAATGAACCTACTTTCGGTCAGGTAGCCAAGTCTATGGCTGATTTCCTGGAAGGTTGTGATCTCGGGGGATTCAATATCTTACAATTCGACATACCCTTACTCGTAGAGGAGTTTCTTCGGGTAGGTATAGATTTTGATACTGACAAAAGAAAATTATTAGACGCACAAAAGATTTTCCACATGATGGAAAAACGAAATCTGAGCGCTGCCTATAAATTTTATACTGGGAAAACGCTAGAAAATGCACATAGCGCATTAGCTGATACCCGTGCTACCGTGGATGTATTTACCGAGCAAGTAGCTAAATATGAAAATCAAGAAGTCACCAATCTTCGAGGACAAGTGTTAGGCATCATCAAAAATAACATGTCTGAGATTCATGAATTAATCAATCAAAAAATGGTGGATTTGGCCGGTAGAATGATTTTTGATACCGATGGACATGAAGTTTTTAATTTTGGCAAGCATAAAGGCAAAAGAGTCGCCGAAATACTTCAAAAGGAACCCTCCTTTTATGATTGGATGATGAAAGGGGATTTTCCGATGGATACCAAGAAAAAATTAACCCAAATACGACTTAAAAACTTTAATAATCGCTAAGAAAAAGTCTCTTAAACTGAATTTATCTTATTGCATTCATAAACATCATCACCATGGGTAGAACCATTATTGTTTCCAATAGACTTCCCATCAAAATTATCAATGACAATGGTTCTTTGACCTATGCGGCAAGTGAAGGTGGGTTGGCAACGGGATTGGATTCAGTCTTTAAATCTGGTAATAATTTATGGGTCGGCTGGCCGGGGATTGCCCTTGATGATAATAAAAAAAGTGAGGTAACCAAAACACTCCTCAAGCAGCACATGAAACCAGTCTTCCTGTCGGCTAAGGAAATTGAAGATTTTTATGAAGGGTTTAGCAATGAAACATTATGGCCCAATTTTCATTATTTCAACCAATATACGATTTACGAAGAAGACCTTTGGATAGCCTATAAAAAAGTAAATCAAAAGTTTTCGGAACTGGTTTGCGATGAATTAGAAGATGGTGATACGGTATGGATACATGATTATCAATTGCTTTTAGTCCCTGAAATGATCAGAGAAAAAAAACCAAATGCAACCATTGGATTTTTCCTCCACATACCCTTTCCTTCCTATGAATCATTTCGGTTATTGCCTTGGCGCAGAGAATTATTAAATGGTATGTTGGGCTCAGATTTTCTGGGTTTTCATACCTATGACGATATGCGGCATTTTCTCTCATCAGTAAGTCGATTGGCAGGATTAGGAAACTCAAATGGCACAATCAAAGTGAAAAACAGACTCGTCAAGGCTGATGCATTACCGATGGGTATTGATTATGATAAATATGCGGCTTCTGCCTCCGCACAAGAAACGCTCATTAGGGAAGCCCGATACCGAAAATCGATTGGATCAATTAAACTGATACTTTCTATTGACCGATTGGATTATTCAAAAGGCATTCCCCAACGATTAAGAGCTTTTGATCTTTTTTTAACACGGCATCCCGAGTTTAACGGGAAAGTATCCCTATTTATGGTAGTGGTTCCCTCACGAGATGCTGTAGCCAAATACAAACAACTAAAAGAAGAAATTGATCTTCTCGTGGGCAGCATTAATGGGCGCTATTCAAGATTAAATTGGATCCCGATTCATTATTTTTATAGAAGCTTTCCGTTACCCGCCCTATCGGCATTTTACAGAATAAGTGACGTAGCCCTGGTATCTCCAATGCGTGACGGAATGAACTTGGTTTGCAAAGAATATGTGGCGAGTAAGCTAGATCACAAGGGAGTGCTAATTCTAAGTGAGATGGCAGGTGCCTCCAAAGAACTCTCCGATGCCATCATTGTTAACCCAAATGATATTCAACAGTTAGTTGGTGCCATGTATAAAGCATTGACAATGCCTGAAGAATTACAGATTAAAAGCATGAAAAGCATGCAAGAATCTTTAAAAAGATACAATATACATGCATGGGTGAAGCTTTTTATGGATCAACTCAGAAATGTCAAAAATGACCAAATAAATCTCAAGACCAAAACGATAGACGCCGCTATTGAATTGGAAATTCAAGCAGCTTATTCCCATTCAAAAGAGCGATTGATTTTTCTGGATTATGATGGAACACTTAGTGGATTCAACGCTAATCCTGACGACTCCAAACCCGATGAAGAACTCCAAGAATTACTCCATAAACTGACTGCCGATTCGAAAAATAAAGTCGTTGTTATTTCCGGTCGAGGTAGGCATACACTGGAGGAATGGTTAAAGCCTTTCCCTTTGGAAATTGTCGCTGAACACGGGGTTTGGCTAAAAAGGATTGACAAGCCCTTTAAAACCCTAATGAAAATAAATTCTGATTGGAAAAAAGATATTCTTTCTTTACTAGAGCGATATGTAAACCGGACACCCGGATCATTTGTCGAAGAAAAAGATTATTCACTTGTTTGGCATTATAGAAAGGTAGAAACAGGACTAGGCGAAGTAAGAACCCGAGAGCTTACTAGTCATTTAAAATACATGACGGCCAATGCCAATTTGCAAGTATTAGAGGGTGACATGATCATTGAAATAAAAAATTCTGACATCAACAAGGGTAGTGCTGCCATGAAGTTGATGGAAATATATGAAAATACCGATTTTTTCATGGCCTGTGGGGATGATTGGACCGACGAAGACACCTTCAAAGTATTACCTGAGACTGCCTTTACCATCAAGGTCGGAGGAAGTGAGTCTCAAGCAAAGTATAGCGTTAATTCATATAAAGAGATCAGGGGATTGTTAAATAAACTTATAGAAAGCTAGGCCTGTCAAGCTTATTTGCGATTCGGGTTGCGGCATTCAAAAGCCCAACATGGCTGTAAGCCTGAGGGAAATTCCCCCACATGCTGCCATCTTTTTCGTTTACATCTTCACTCAGTAAGCCCAAATGATTGGCAAAGGAAATTAAATTCTCAAAGTACTTAATGGCTTCATCCACCCTGCCTACACACGCCAGTGATTCTACGTACCAAAAGGCACAAATTAAAAACGTCGTCTCTGGCTCACCAAAGTCATCTTGATGTTTGTATCTGTAAAACAATCCCCCAGAGGCAGCCAACTCTTCCTCTAAAGCCATTAGATGATCCTTTGCTCGCTGCGAATTACCTGGCAAATAATTCATCATGATCAACTGTAGGGTACTTGCATCCATTCTTTCGACGCCAACTGCTTGGGCATACCCTTTTTTTGAGGGCACATAGGCCTTTTCAATTTCAACTTCTGCTCTTTTTTTTAGCTCTTCCGCCAACTGTCCCATGCTTTCATTTTTAAGGACCTTTGCCATTTTAATGGCTGCACAACTGCCTGCCCAATGAAAAAGATACGTATAGGTATGATGCTGCCTTAAATTCCTGAATTCCCAAAGACCCGCATCGGTTTCATCAAAAGTCTTGGCGATCATTTTTAATGTTTTCATGATCAAATCAGAGGAATCAAACCTTTCAGTAAAAATGATTCTCTTATCCTCATATAGTGGGAGCAATGAAATCAAAACCTGACCATAAACATCATTTTGAATATGCGTATAAGCCTGATTACCAACCCTCACGGGTTGATTACCCAGATATCCACTTAGTGGCATCTCCTTTTCATCCAGCTGTTTCTTTCCAGTAATCCCGTATAGTGGCTGATAACGATCCTGCTCATCAATGGTCGTATTCAAGATATAATGGAAATACTTTTCCAATTCTTCGAAGTGCCCAATATTGCTAAAAGCATTAAGTGTATAAAAAGTATCACGCATCCAACAATAGCGATAATCCCAATTGCGAGTACTACCCGGCGCTTCGGGCAAACTTGTGGTAGTGGCAGCGATGATTGCTCCGGTGTCCTCGTACTGATGAATTTTCAGGATAAGTGCGGATCTAATGGCCTCACGTTGATAAAAACTAACCACACTAGACGTCTTGACCCAATCCCACCAATAATTCTTAGTCCTATTTAAAAAAACACTACACGTTTCAATTATTGGGCCTTCTAGCGGTGGACCGTACGTCAAAATGAGATACTTATCTTCATTCAGCACAAAGGCCTGTTCATCCACAATATAATTAATCGAAATATTGCTAGTCAATCGAACATTTGCCTCTAATCCCAAAAACTGAATATGGTTACTTCCCAAGCTCTGTGTAGGGACTATACTACCATAATCCCCCACCGGATTACATTTAACTATGATACTTGGGTTACCCTTTATCCGCTCTATTTTTCTAATAAGCATCAAAGGTTTAAAATAACGATCCGCATTGTAATACCTAGGCGCAAAATCAGTAACCTTATAAACACCATCAGTTGAAGTTATCTGGGTTTGCAGGATATTTGTGTTTTCTATGTAGTGCTGACTTGCTAAGACAGTTTCTTGCAAAGGTTTAATGGAAAATTCACCACCTTTCTGATCGTCTAATAAAGCACCAAAAATAAAGCTACTATCAAATCTCGGCCAACACATCCAAGCAATGCTCGTATCTATATGAACGTGGGCGCTGAAGGCGCAATTTCCAATTACCCCATAATCATAGGAATGTCGACTCATACTAAAACCATTAAATTTGATGAATTACAATTTTTAAAAAATAGATCAAATAAATATTATTTTTCTATCAATAATGCAATTATATATTCTAATTTTTATTTTTAAACTCTTTTAGTGAAATAAATAAAAAAAAATTATATTTTTTAAAAGGTCGAAAAAACTGACCTGACAAGCAACGCGAAACTAGTTAGATAATTGAAATCCTCTCAGCCATCTCAAGATAAATGAAGAAATATAAATTGAAAAATACCTATATTTGAAATAAAAACACCTGGTGTTACATAAGATTTTTGAAAACCGAAAGTTAAAATTAGTAATTATCATAGTTGGGGTATTTGCTATTTATCAAGGCCTAATCATAGCGTTAGTCGAAGTTGAAAAACATTCCGACTCTGGTCTTGGCGATTATTCAAACGCTTATTGGTATTCTTTGGTAACGCTTACGACTGTTGGCTACGGGGATTTATATCCTACCACGCCAAATGGACGGATTGTAGGAGGAGTGTTTGTCTTGCTTAGTATGGTCTTTTACGGAACCATTATTGGCAGCATTTCAACATTATTACATAATTTAAAAGAAAATAAAAAATTGGGACACGAAGGAACAAATTTCAAAAATCACATCATAATCATCGGTTGGGACGATTTTGGTACGCTTGTAACCGATCAACTATTAGGTGTTGAGAAAAAAATAGGCATCGTCACCGATAGTAAAACCACTATCGATTTCATCAATGACAAGTACCACTCTAAAAACATCTTTACACTTTATAACGACTATTCAAATTTAGATTTTTATAGGAAAATAAACATTGAGGAATCGGCAATGGTCTTTATTAATCTTGAAGATGACGCTGAAAAACTAGTTTTTGTACTCAATCTTAAAAAAGTTTATCCGAATTTGAAATTTGCTGTTGTTCTAGATAATTCTGAGTTAAAAGAAACATTCGAAGTAGCCGGGGTGATGCATGTAATATCGAAACATGAAATTTCCTCTAAGTTACTGGCTAGTTACATATTCGAGCCCGATGTAGCTGACTATGCAGAATCTATAATGTCATTTGCCGATTCGGATGAAGATTTTGATATTAAACAATTTTCTGTTTCATTGGACAATCCTTTGCTCAACATGAATTATGAGGAAGCGTTTTTCAAACTAAAGAAAGAGTACAATGCCGTCTTAATTGGAATTTCCAAAAATAAGAATGACGGAACAAGAGAACTCTTCAAAAATCCCGTAATTGATATCAATATTGAACTTAGCGATTATTTAATAATGATTATTAATGGTAAGACTAATAAGGTGCTTAAGGCCCTCTTTCAAGTGGAAGAAGGCCTTATCTGAACAAGATATTCAAATCTTGTAACTACCTGACGTTTACCTAAGTTCTTTTATTAAGGAAATATTTCTATTTGAAGATTACAAACGACTAGAACAAATAGACTCATTTTCATGAAATGGTATTTTTGTGTAGGGTATTTTGATTCTTTCAAACAACAGGAAAGAAGTGTTAGCATCCCTTCGCTAAATTCAAACCTTGGTTGTCCTTCGATAACTATTCATCTCCTATTCAACAAGAAATAAGGATACAGGTATAAGGAGCCGCATATAATACCCTACACCAACATTATCGAGAATTAAGATAAATAACCCAAGAGTTAATAGGTTAAACTATATTCTTTGGGCTATTTTATTTTTCTGATTAATACAGGAATCGTAAGGCCTTGTACAATAATGGAAAACACGACAACACAGTAAGTAATGAAAAGAATCGTTGCTTTCACGTTGTCCGGTATCCATCCAAATTCAGATATTGTTAATGCCAATGCTATCGAAATACCTCCTCTTAAACCGCCCCATGTAAGCATCCTGACAGTGCCTCTTTCGAATTTTCTTTTAAAAAGTTTCATCGCATTAATTGGAAAAAATACGCCAAAAAATCTAGCAATAAGCACAATCAAAATCGTTACAGCTCCTAAAACAACCATATCTATTGTCACAATTCTTACGACAACTAGCATTTCTAGGCCAATCAAAATGAATAAAATGGCATTTAATGTTTCCTCTAATAAGTGCCAGAATTTATAAACATAACTACCCGTTGCATTAGCCATCACTTCAGATCGACCCTTATTCCCGATAAATAAACCCATAATTACCATAGCCAAGGGTCCAGAAACATGCCCCAGTTCAGCTATTCGACCACCAACCAAAACCAAGCTTAAGGTGACCAGTATTTCTAACTCAAGATGATCGTTATCAATAAAATCTAATAATTTAAATCCCAAATATCCAATTATTGCGCCTAATAATAAGCCACCAATTACCTCTTGCCCAAAGAGTATTCCAACATCAACCACATTGAATGAACTCATTCCCTCCTCTGCTATTTCAAGTATCGTCAGAAAGACAACAACACCTAACCCATCATTAAAAAGGGATTCTCCTTCAATTTTTATTTCTAAATTTTTCGAGAGATTGAATTTCTTAAGTAGGGATAAAACAGCAATGGGGTCCGTTGGAGAAATCAATGCCCCAAAAAGCAAACAATAAATAAAATCAATTTGCATACCCAATAATGGGAATAGGTAGAAAATCATGATACCAACGATTGCCGTTGAAATCATGATGCCAACCCCTGCTAGCACAATTATCGGGATTTTCTCTTCCAATATTTTACTCAGATCTATAGAAAGAGCTCCCGCAAATAACATGAAATTAAGCATGATCTTAAGAAGTACCTCTTGAAATTCAAACTCCGCAATTAGGTGAGTCGCTCCCTCCGCAAATTCTGGAAAAACAAGACCCACTAACAAAACCAGGCAAGAACTCGCCAATGCTATTGACATCAATCCAATGGTAGAGGGCAGTTTAAGTACTAAAATATTCAATAAAGTGAAGGCCGCAGAGAGCACAATTAATAAGGTTATTAAATCAATGACACCCATAATAAATTAAATTCTGTTTAATGATATAAAATCTGTGTCTGGACTTGCCTACGATTTCCGGAGAGTCAGTTAAGCTACTTTGCTAATGTAATTTAATTTTTCGATACCATGGACCTGCCAAATCGATTTTTGTTTGTTTGCACTATGGATTCTTCGTGTGTTATACCAACCTTCGATGT
>JABMNK010000014.1 GCA_013204595.1 Flammeovirgaceae bacterium | reverse complement strand
TGGGCCATTGGTGCCTCACTGATTGCGGCCAATATATCTGCTGAGCAATTTATAGGTATGTCTGGGTCAGGTTTCGCCGTGGGTTTGGCCATTGCCTCCTATGAATGGATGGCAGCCATAACCCTACTAATTGTCGGAAAATACTTCTTGCCCATTTTCATAGAAAAAGGACTCTATACAATTCCAGAATTTGTAGAAAAAAGATTTAGCACCAATCTCAAAACCATTCTTGCCGTTTTCTGGATCGCACTTTACATATTCGTTAATTTGAGTTCTGTTTTGTATTTGGGCGCTTTGGCATTTGAAACCATCATGGGTATTCCTATGATCTATGGGGTTATTGGATTGGGGCTGTTCGCTGCTGTCTACTCATTATATGGTGGGCTTTCTGCGGTTGCATGGACAGATGTGATACAGGTAGTCTTTCTGGTGTTAGGAGGAATGGTCACCACTTATTTGGCACTGGATATCCTATCTGACGGTCAAGGATTTATGATTGGATTCAAGCAGGTATTGGATGCCGCTCCAGATAAATTCCACATGATTTTGGATCAGGCAAATGATCAGTACACCAACCTACCAGGTATATGGGTTTTAATCGGGGGACTTTGGGTAGCCAATATTTACTATTGGGGCTTTAATCAATACATCATCCAACGAACTTTAGCTGCTAAATCGCTAGGTGAGGCACAAAAAGGGATTGCATTGGCTGCCTTTTTAAAAATGATTATCCCATTTATTGTTGTATTACCGGGCATTGCTGCCTATGTCATGGTCAATGATCCCGAAATAATGGCTAGACTAGGGGCTTCAGGCCAAATGAATCTACCTGGGGTAGGTTCCTCGGACAAAGCTTATCCCTGGTTATTGCAACTCTTACCGACTGGTTTGAAAGGCCTTGCATTTGCTGCTTTGACCGCAGCCGTAGTTTCCTCTTTGGCCTCTATGCTCAATTCAACTGCCACCATCTTCACTATGGACATCTATAAGCAATACATTAACAAAAACGCTTCAGATAATCAAATAGTCAATATCGGAAGGTTAACCGCGGGTGCCGCCTTGGTGATCGCCTGTATCATGGCACCACTTTTGGGTGGTATTGACCAAGCTTTCCAGTTCATCCAAGAATATACAGGTATTGTCAGTCCAGGTATTTTAGCCATATTCTTATTGGGTCTTTTTTGGAAAAAAACCACCAATCAAGCTGCCATATGGGGAGCGGTTCTTTCTATTCCTATTGCCATTTGTTTGAAATTTATTCCCGGACTACCCTTTATGAATCAAATGGGCTTAACCGCGATCGGCACCATGCTGGTTATTGTATTGATCAGTTTTAGGACGGGTAGTGGAAAAGATGATCCCAAAGGAATTGATCTGCATAAAGGTCTGTTCGCAACTAGCCCGGTATTTAATATCTCCGCGTTCGTTATTTGTATACTAACGGCCGTATTGTACGCTATTTTTTGGTAACCCATGCCGCATTTAAAACCTCTTCAGGAAAAAATGTTAAAGCAAGTAAACAATGTCTTTAAATTCAGGCTTTACTTACTTTTCAATCTACCCATCGGTTGGCTAGTCGGCTTGAAGATCGTATCCTTGACCGATCAGAAATGCACAACAAGTGTCCCTTTTAAATGGCTCAATAAAAATCCTTTTAAATCTGTCTATTTTGCCGTACAAAGTATGGCTGCGGAGCTCTCAACGGCCGCGGCGTGCATGGTAGCCGTCAAAGGACATCGCCCATCAATTGCTGTTATTATTGTTGACATGACCGCCAAATTCCATAAAAAAGCAACTGACAAAGTCTTTTTTACTTGCGAAGAATGTGAAAAAGCCTTTGAGACCGTCGCCCTCGCATCACACGATAAAGAAGCTCAAACGGTCACTTTGAAAACCATTGGTAAAATGTCAGACGGCACCCTCGTATCGGAATTTGATTTTACTTGGTCTTTTAAGCAGAGAACATCATAAATCCTTCAATAACTTATTTGCTTTTGAGAATTTCATAGCATCTCCTAAATCATTCATTATGCTGTCTATTTCAGCGAAAAGGCTGTCATTATCGCTTTTTAATTCCTCATATCCTACTCGGTCAAGGGTACTCAATAATTTGTATAAATCTATTTGATTGATATCTGAAGCCGGCTGATAGCGCAGGAAGTCTTCATCTATAATAGACACCAAAAACTGAGCCTTTTCAAGCTCTTCGCAGATCCCTGAAACAAAACGAAAAGGAACCCCAACTAGCCCTGAGATTTCACTAATACTTAAGGCCTTATTATCGTCATTCTGAAAATTCTTGATTACGTGGTAAAAAACAAGAATAGTCAATTTCCTTCTGTAATTTTGACTCATATTCAGACGCTCGTTTTTGAACTGCCATGAATCAGCATGTTGAATTGCATAAGCACATTCAGCTCCAAATAAGACAATCATCCAACTAATTTGTAGATAGATCATAAACAAAGGAAGTACTGCCAATGTTCCGTATACTACACTATAATTAGATAAAAATGCTTGCCCATTGATCCAAGCAGTTTGGGCTAATTGAAATGAAATACCCGCAATAATTCCCGAAACAATTGCAGGCACAAACCTGACTTTGATATTAGGAAGGATACTATATGATACCGTGAAAAGTAATGCTACTAACAAATAGGGAACTATTTCAATTACCCTTAAGATAAAAGGCCGAAACCAATCCAATAAATTTGCTTCGGCTATGTTTCTAACTTCAGAAGTGATAAACACCGTAATACTACCCGAAAGCACTAGCAAAAGCGGTGCTAATAATACAATGGCCAGATAGTTACTTAATTTATTTTGCCAATTTCTACTTTTGGTATGCCAAATTTCATCAAAAGTCAATTCAATACTATCGAGAAGTCTCAATACTGAATACAAAATAAATACTACGGATATCCCGATAACCGCACCCCCATCCACTGTACCCAAAAGTTTTTTCGTGAATCCAATACTTAGTGTCAAAATCTCTTCTTGCCCTATAAAAATATGATTCAATTCCCGCTCTAAATATGCATCTAGTCCAAACCCTTTTGCAATACCAAAAGTGATGGCTAAAATAGGTATAATTGAAAGTAGGGAATAATAGGTAAGTGACGACGCTTTTTCAGAAATACGATCTCTTTTCAATTCAATGAAGGAAATAATAAGAATTCTTAAACTTCGATACCAAAATCTTTTCATCCAAGGAAGGGTGGATAACTTCACCTTCCAAAGATCAATCTCAATGAATTTTTTTAATATTGATAAAGTTTGATTGATCGCCATCCTTTTCTAATTGCAACATTCCTAACTAATTACTTAAATCACTAAATTATAGTTGGTTGTAAATACAAAGTTAACAATAACTATGATTACTTAAATTTAAAGCGCTGAAATCAATTAGAATGAATATTTTAATCTCAGATAACCCGAGAATAGCTGATTGGTATATTGTTGAATAAAAATTTGACTGATCAAATCAATATCAAAATTATTGAGCGCTGACAAGGTAATCGAAGGGTTTAAGAAAATACCTGATGCACTAGGATAGTACAGCAGCATAAGACCTCCAGAAATAAGGGGATGAAAAACATAGCTTGATTGAAGAAAAGTATTCATTTTGTAAGGAGACAATGACCGCACGTCAATATTCGCAGGACTCATCAATAAGATATTTCCTGTATTATTCGCATAAGAATTATAAAAAAAAGACCCATTAAAATACAGCGAATTCTTTAATGAATAATCAAAAGATACCGACGCCAGAAAGGCATTCCTCTCCTGATTGCTTAAGGCATGGAAATAATTAAATTCCCCTTTAAACCCAACTAAGCCCAAATTACCAGCCCAGCCCCCACCCACTGTTAAATTATTTTTCATGATACCTCCTAAGGCCTGAAGGTCGTATCCCTTTATATTCCACTTATACATTCCAGCAGCTATTAAATCCTCCCAACTATCCGCCATTTTGATGGCTATCTCATAGCCCCCTGCATAACCAATAAACTTTTGAAAGCGAATAGCATCTGTTCCTGGGCGCTCTTCATAATCAAAATCGTAGAGTGAATACGCGTTGAAAATATCGTTAGGGTTCCATGCTACATTTACGCCCCAATTAATTCGTTGTCGTCCAACCTTTAATTCCCAAGAAGCTTCATTCCATTTCAAGTTCAAACGATCAATCATGCTATGAAACACAACTTGATCGTTATCATAAGTATAGGATAAATCAAAATAATCATTGTTCACATCAACCACCTGACCATATACAGGCACATTTCTTGCCAGATCACCACTCAAAAAACGAGTTCTTAACTCAATATTGGCACTAAATTTTTCTGTAGCATACCAAAAAAAATTCAGACGATTATGAACCAAATTATCGATAATTAATGAATCCGAATCTTCCACTAAAGTGAAATTTATCAAATCTTTCAAATAACCTTCGATTCTCAATTTTTCCTCTGGCTCCTGAGCCAGCGAAATAGTGGGCAAAAGAAGTACCCACAAAAGGAATCTATAAATGGATTTCATCCGACACAATGGCGCCATCATTAAGGGTAATTACTCGCTTGGCCTTATCAATCACCCTTTGATCATGGGTTGAAAATACAAAAGTAACAGCCTCATCTTTATTCATTTGAGCCATGATTTCTAGAAGTCCAGCAGTCGCTTCAGAATCCAAATTGGCTGTAGGCTCATCTGCTAGTATAAATTTAGGATGTGAGGCCAATGCCCTAGCTACAGCAACACGCTGTTGCTGTCCTCCAGATAATTCACTAGGCCTTCTATCCTTTTGTTCAGTAATACCCATTCGTTTAAGTAAATTATCAACGCGATCGCCTATAACTTTGGGATCCTCCTTCTGAAGTACCATGATAAATTCAATATTCTCCCTTGCCGTCAAGACCGGAATTAAATTATACGCTTGGAACACGAATCCAATATTTTTCAATCGAAAATCAGTCAACTCCGATTCATTCAGGGTTGAGATGGCCACACCTGAAATGGTAACAGAACCTTGCGTACAAGGATCTAATCCACCCATCATATTCAGTAAAGTTGTTTTGCCGCATCCAGAAGGACCTACAATAGCGGTAAATTCTCCTTGTTCAATTTGCAAAGAAAGATTATTAACTGCTCTTACAGGAATGGTATCGGGATTATAAATTTTACTTATATTTTTTAATTCTATTACGTTCATAGCTATATTTTTCTAATCGCCTCTAGTGGCTTTAATCTGGTGGCTTTGATGGCAGGATAAATAGCCCCCAACAAGGCCGTGATGAGTACAATCATCATTAACAACGGATACGTAGCATAATCAATCGATGGATAAACAATCGCTTCTGCCCCATATTGTTCTAGTGCGCCCGCATAGGAAGACAAATTCAAGCCATTTATACTTAAGTAGCGATTAGTAGCGAAGCCAGCCAATAGGCCAAGGGGTCCAGAAATCAATGAAATTATACAAGTTTCGAATAGTATCATTAAAAATATTTTACGCTTATGCATCCCGATAGACCTCAACATGCCTATCTCTTTGGTTCGTTCCAAAACCGACATCAGCATGGCATTAATAATGCCAAATAGTAACGCAAGCATAATAATGAACGTAATCATTTGTTTGGTTATAGCTGAAGTCTGCTCGAACATATCAAATTCGGGTGCAATCTCGCGATACGTTCGAAGCAAGTTTTCCGTTTTTGATTCAATATTGACTTTAACCCGGTCAGTAGTTTCAGTATCACGTAATAAATAGGCCAATTCGTTGTAAGATTGATCATCTAAACCTATTAATTGGACCACATCGGCATGCCTTACATAGATGACACTCTCATTTATACGGGGTGATTTGGAATGAAAGATCCCAGACACAATAAATGCGGCTGACGTGATATTAGCTTGGGCATCTTGAATGGTAAGAATCAATTTAGAACGTAGTTTGACCTTAAGCTTATCAGCTATTTTCTCACTTATTAAAATAGGATATCGCTTACTATTTTCAAAATAATTTCCTTCGACCAATTGTTCTTCTAACCCCGTCACTTGTGCTTCATCTGTCGGATGGACCCCATATACCTGAATTCCTAAATTTGTTTTAGGACTAGCGATCATTCCATTGATAATCAATCTTCCAGAAGTAGCTAAAATTTCTGGAACCTCCGCTCCCATATCGACTAACTCCTCGGAACGATTTAAGAGAAATGCTAGTCCCGGCTCGGTCAAATAACCTTTATGATGCACTTGAATATGCGAAAAATCATGATACAATGAATTCCGAGATAGGGCTTCAATAAAGCTATTATAAAAACCAAACATGAAGATAAGCGACCAAACGCCGATCACTATGGCTCCAATGACCACGAAACTCCTTCCCTTTGATCGCCAAATATTTTTCCAGGCCAATGACAGCATCATTCTTTTAAAGCTTTAATGATTTTTAATTGTTTGATCGACAGCATGGGATAAATAGCGAGTAATATGGAAATAATGAAAATACTTATTCCCTGATTATAAAATATTTTTAAGTTCAAGGCAAAAGGAACGATGGCTTCATAACCAAATTTTTCGAGCGATGCTGCTGCATCTCCAGTAAGTGGAATTGGGTTTTGCCAAAAGCACATAACTACGGGACTAGCCGCGAGCAATCCAATGAATACCCCTAAGAATATAAGCATAAAAATCTCAAATGCAACCATAATCTGGATATTACCTTTGGTCATCCCTATCGCATTTAACACACCAAATTCATACATTCTTTCTTTGACCATCATCAAAAAAGTACCAAAAATACCGAAGCCGACCACTGCATACAAAATATGAAGCATGACCACACCACCGTAATAATCTAATTCTATACCTTGCACTAGATCAGGCATCATTTCTTGCCACGTTCGAACCTGAAGTTCGGATTCTGACAGACGAGGTTGCAGCTCAGATGACATTATTTTGGTCGCTTCTGAATCATCTAGCAAAATAGAATAGCTAGTAATCATATTGGGTGCCACTAGAAATTCTTGGGCCGCAGAAAGGGGCAAGTAGACCGCCCCTTGATTAAGGCTTAGGATGGGGAACTTTAAAATACCCGTAACAGGGTATTTGGCGGCCGCATTTACTCCATGGTAGCCTTGACTCATCAAAACCAAGGTATCCCCAAGAGATAAATTCAAATATTCAGATAACCCTTGTGCAACCAATATACCCCCTGGGCTATGATAGTTTCCTGACACGAGTTTTCTCTCCAAAAAAGAAAATTTTGCTTCTAGTTCCAGATCTACTCCGTAGAGAGCGACACCCTTCGTTCGTTCTTTGTACGAAGCCAGCGCGACGGCATTCAACCTAGGAGATGCCCTTACCATAGGTGATTGAGATGCGTCAAAATTATTTATCAATTGTTGGTCAAAACTATTATCGAGAATTTGTTCATCCCAATAATCCTGTTGATGAATACCAATGTGACCGGTAAAAAAACGAACTGAATTATCAATCATATTTTCATAGCTTCCCAATTGAATAGATTGCATCAGGCAAGCAAAAAATACTGAAAAGGCGATTGAAGATGCCGTGATCCATGTGCGTTTTTTACTACGCCAAATATTTCGCCAAGCAAGTTTGATATACAACCGCATTAGCGAATAGTTTTTAAATTCTGCAACGAGAAAAAGCGCTCCTCCAGTTCAATATCGTATTCAAAATCTCGATAAATTACGACGGTTTTTTGTTCAGAATTTTCGGCAGGAATCATCTCCAATCTTGTGGGTAGTGTCCTGCCGCCCATTTCACGAATCTCAGATAATTTCATCGTATTCACTAGAAACTCATCTTCATCAAAATATTTAATCATGAGCTGAAAATAATCGTTTTTACTGATATATGCCTCCAATTTTCCCCAGACAACAGCAGCATCTTCCTTTGGGTACATGGCGATTTTCCAACAATCATAATTTCCTATGATCGTATCTGAGATAAACTCATGGCTATAATCAACCACCATAGAAGATTGATTGACCAAATCATCATTTGTAAAATCTGACCCCATCCAACTTTGCATCATCATTGAGGGCGGCATTTTAATAATTCGATCAATACTTGGTTGCCAACTCCACAATTCTCTTTCTCTTTTTAAGGTACCAGTACCCTTGTCTCTAGAAGGCTCAGTGATCAGCACCATACTATAGTCTACTCCCTTGGCCCAGACTTTCATGCTAATCTCTCTCGTCCACTTGGGTCGAATAATGGTCATAATCATCATTCCTCTATTCGTTTTTCCTTGCATTTTGGCATCTGCCTTAGTGATCACTTCTGTAGCTGTCTGGGCTTTTATTGTCAAACAGAACAGAAGGAAAAATGAGTAAATCAGTAACCTATTCATTGTTTACAGTATTTATTTATTAAAATATTTTCCAACTCATCCAAGTGATAATCTTTTTTAAACCACAAATATTGAAAACTAATACCATCAAATAAGGCGACCAAAATCTTGGCCTCAGCGCAAGGATCAGGCCAGTCAATTTTGATCAGAATTTCTTCAATGTAGGCGAGCGCTTGTTGCATTTGATCATTGGCCAACTGTCGTATCCAATCAAACTTACCTAGTTGCATTCCCAGATTAGCCAACAAAGTCCATTGTTCAAAATTATTCCTCAATTCCTGAAAAAATTGGGTAAAAATATTTTTAAGCAACTGATTGGGATCGATTATCGCATGATCAAAAAGAAGCGCATCAGTCTTATTGATCAAATCAAAAACTAGTTGCTTTACTAAATCCTCCTTATTGGCAAAATAATGATAGAGCAAACCCTTAGAAACCCCTGCTAGCTTCATGACATCCGCAATAGTGGAATGTTCATACCCCTTTGTTCCAAATAACTTCAAAGCGGCATTGAGAATTTTCTCTCTTGACTCCTCACGTATTTGTTCAAATTGATCTTTTGTTTTAGGACACATATTTATTTTTGACTGACTGTATAGTCAATACAAAACTAACAAAAAAAAAAGTAACTAAAAAACTATTAGCCTTTGCCCTCAGCAATGCCTCTTTTCAGCTCTAGTACGGTAATCTCAGGAAGGATACCTATTCTACCAGGATAGCCCAAATACCCAAAACCCCGATTTACGTATAAACTTTGGTTACCCATCTGATATAGATCTGCCCATTGCTTGTAGATGTACTGGGAAGGGCTCCATCTAAAATTACCGATTTCAACACCAAACTGCATCCCATGGGTATGGCCTGCCAGCATCAGATCAATGGCCGGGTAACTTGGCAATACTTGCGAATCCCAATGACTAGGGTCATGCGACATCAATAGTTTATAAGGTATTTCTTCTGATCCTTTAAACGTTTTTGCCAAGTCGCCATATTTGGAAAATCGTCCCATTCCCCAATTTTCAATACCTAATAAGGCAATAGATTCACCCTCGACAGTGATTAACTTATGTTCATTTAACATGATGTTCCACCCCATGTACCTATGCATTTCATGAAGATTTCTTATGTCAGCCTCCTTTGCCGCTATAGAATCCCAATTATTATAATCCCCATAATCATGGTTACCCATAATGCTATGC
>JABMNK010000129.1 GCA_013204595.1 Flammeovirgaceae bacterium | reverse complement strand
TTAATTATCTCTGGTAAACATTAGTTTGAAGACTTACAGTGATAACGTAGCTGATACGCCTAATCAAGATTATTCTAGTGAAGAATGTCCTGATTTTCCATTCTATGATGATTGTACTGCATCGGGTGATGGAATTATGTTCAATAATTATATGGATTATGTCGATGATGCTTGTATGAATATGTTCACAGCAGGTCAAAGTACCCGAATGAGGGCTGCGCTTGATTTGTTCAGATATGGCCTTATCGCAGAAGAAAATGAGGGAGAGGAAGAAGAAATAATCATGGCCCTATCCTCAGCGAAATCAGCGTATTTTACCTTTTATCCAAATCCGGCCAAAGAAATTATTTCTATATATTTTATTCATCCAGCTTCAGTTGCAGCGGCAGGTATTTTTAATTTGGCAGGCCAAAAAGTGTTAGATATAAAATCGGTAGATACCCAAATTGATATTTCTAAACTATCCAATGGCATCTATTTTATTCGACAAGAAGGTCATGCTGAAAGTTCTCAGAAATTGATTATCTCAAAATAGGAAATGATGAAAAATAAAAATTTGACATGGACATTACCAGTATTATCGATCCTATTATTTTTTGGTAATTGCAATCAAAAAAATTATTCAAGTTCAGAAAAAGAGCCAAAAATTGCATTAAGCCAAGAAAGATGTCTTGGAAACTGTGAATCATTCAAGCTGAATATTTACAAAAAAAAGGTGAAATATGAAGGCATCAGCAACGTCGAAAAGAAGGGTTTTTTGAGCACTTCTGTCAAAAAAATAACGGTAGATAGTTTGATCTCCATTATGACTACCAATGATTTTGAATTATTGGAAAATGAATATTTAACTAATCTTCGAGACTTACAAACGATCAAAATTAGCTATAATGGAAAAACAGTAACCTTTCATAAAAGGGAGGCCCCAGAAAATTTATTGGTTATTTTGGAATCGTTGGTGAACTACGCTCATGAAATTGAGAAGGAGTAATCCAAGATTGTATCTTAATAAAAATTGTTTAAATTATAAAAGATTATAGAAATGAAAAAATATACATTAATTATTTTGTCCCTTTGCCTACTTGTTTTAACTAGTCAAGCACAAGAAACAATCCTCAAATATGCCGACTTAAGTATACGACCATCGGGAGCATATGATGGCTATGAATCTAAAGATGGCATATTGTATAAAATAGGCGATAAAATCACCTTAGGAGTGCCTTCTAAGGATAATTTTTTTTCTTATATATATGAAGTCGTATTCCTAGATCAGTATGATTTGGGGGCTGAACGAGGGGGTCAGCAGGCTGAAATAAAGAGAATTGATTATACCGGAGACAAGAGCGTCGGTTATCAGGCGGTCCTTACTTGTAAAGGGGAAGTTCTGTCAACCTATAAAGTGCAAATTGAAAAGGCCATTGCTACGGGAGAGATCGAATCATCAATATTATCCAGTGATGCCGCCCTTGCCGAGCTTAAAAAAGCAAAAGATAAATTGGATTTGGAATTGATAACTCAAGAAGAGTATGACAAAATAAAGGCTGAGTTAAGTAAATTCATAAAGTAATAATCGTTGTTGATTTCAGAAGGACCTGAATTAATTCATTATTTCGTTTCTCGTCAGTAATAAAATGCAAAATACAAAAAGAGCGATCATTGATGAGCGCTCTTTTTTGTTTTTTTGCTAGGCCATTCGATATCTCAGTTAATATTCCCTAGGCATTACCAGTTGTATTTAATTATTCGCCCTATGGAAGGCAAAAAGCCTCGAACAGTAGTTTGCGAGCAGCAAATGCGTACCTCTTTACCGCGCTAATCAGAAGTGTAATCATATTTTTTTTTTAAGGAAGTTGATTTGATCAATGGAGTCAAGGTGACCGAGTGATTTCCTTCTTGAGAACTTTTTATCAATGCAACAGATTTTTTTATTACAATGATTATAAAAAAAGAGATTCAAGGACTAGGTTTTCACTACGTACTGGAATGTGTCAAAATACCGGAGTTAGAGTTAAGCTATAAAACCAAAATGATTAAATTCAAGTTTTATGGCAGAAGAAAGA